>NZ_ANOG01000238.1 GCF_000346295.1 Rhodopirellula maiorica SM1
AACGCGGACCCCAGCGGGGGCGGGCAATGCTTTTCATTGCCAAGTATTCTTGAAAAGTGATTTAGTGCTCGCCTACCCGCCTACCAATTTTCCCCATGAAGGAACCTAACCTTTTGGAGACTAAGCAGACGCAATTCGTTAAAAAACGCCAATTGCAATTGAGACGAAGAAAAGAGCGAAGTTGAATCGAATGATTGAAATCCGAGAAGCTGATGATCTTAAACCAGATGTTCCTGAAATCGCCTCGTCTATCGCACTCGAGCATGGCTTCAAGCATTTCCGAATACAAGCGTCTGCGAAAAGCTGCTCCAACCTTGGTATCCTCGGAGTAAGCTGAATCGATGAACAGGTCGTGATACTTCTTGCCGATATCCTCAAGATATTGGAGCGACTTCTCAAAATCTTTTGGCGGAAGAAACCCACGCCACTCGACGTGACTAAATCTCTGGGGTAATGAGTCTCTGTCTTCAAGAGCGGATTCACGTCCAACGCAAGTGATGAAATGTAAATTTCCAAGATCCTCTGCAGGTTCCAGAGCAAAGCCAAACAAGTCATTGTCGCATTGCAATGCCGCAAGATGTGCTGTCAATTCATCACGAAACGCCGCTTTCCAAAGCTGAAAGTCCGATTCCAGCTCACGGATTTCGGGATCCAAATCGAGGTCGCGTTGCAACTGATTGGCATTTTTATTCACAGTTTAATACATCCCCCGAGATTTTGGTAAGTAAAGAACTAGCGAAACGAACGCAACACCCATCGTGATGTTTCGTATTGCAACGTTGCCGATCAGAGCTGGCGGAATTGGTTTCTTTGTCTCTAGTCGTGCCAGATTCAGCACCGCGGCACTCGCAATTGTACTTGTACTCGATTTCCAGCGTTGACTGCCAACTCTAACCGAGCAAATGGGCAAGAAAATGGGCGCAGGAAGATAAGAAAAAGGTGACACTGGAGAAGCGTTTTTGCTAAGCCGATTGGAGAAAAGCAACTGGTGGTAGGGCCGCCGGATGCGGCCCCGTATGTCCGGTGTGTGGGAGACGCCGGAACAATTCTGAGCCCGATCCCGACTCGCATTGTTGTCCGCCATTCTGAATCAGGGGAGTTCGTGGACGGTGACGAGAACTCCGGTCAATTTACTAGCGCCGACGGTCGACAACAGACGTGTCTTGCCAAGGCCGTAGAATTGTGTTGATTGTATCGTGTTCGTGACGACATCTGGAGGAGTATCATTCGCTCCGTCGCCATCGAGGCGGCTTGTTGTGTAGTCGATATCCGCGATTGCGCCTTTAGTATGTTCCTTGATCTTCAAACGCAGCATCGTGCCAATCTCCATCTCTTGGGTTTGACGGGTCGTGACACCGCTTCGGGTCATGGTGCCGGTGGTCAAGGCAACACGCCGTCCGATTTGGACCATACTTTCAGTTTCGGACATCGCAGTCAGTCGTATCGTCTCGACAGGCTTCGTTCCGGATTTGAGGATAGAGGCAATGACCTCGTCCTCGGCAAGCCCGGTTGGAATTGACTGTTCCAGCTTGTATTCAGCCAGCTCGACAAAATATTGCGTCGCGTTCGGCTCGGAATCGACGCCGGAGTCGTCGGCCCGTGTTTGCCCACCAAACGGAAGGCTGGCGGTTAGCAAAACGAGCAGGGAAAGCAGAGTAGGATGCAGGTTCATTTAAGTTTCCTTCGGCGGGGTAACGTCAGCGTTAAAGGGCCACCGCTGAAAGACTCTGATTTCAAGACTCGCGTTGCCGGCGGCTCCCGGTTACCGGTATGCCCGGCATGGGCCTGATCTTGTGGGGTGCCCCCCATTCCAAATGTCAGTCCGCTGTACTTAGTTCCCGTTTCTTTCTTGGCGTCATTATACCACATGAAATTCTAGCGAAAGATCAGTACGAGGGCTCAGCTTCGAGATGCTTTGGTCTTTAATCATTTTGCTCCTCAATTATTTTGCCATTGTTCTTGCAGAAGCAAAGGACGCCCGACTTTCCGAACTCCTAAATCGCACGTTCCCTAAGACGTCGGGAGTCCAGTTCCAACAACTCTCGGAACACTTCGAGAACCGGCTCATCTCGGAGTGTCATAACGCGAAGTTCGTCCTTGGGCGAACGGTTAGCGTAATCGGGTGGCGACGGATGACGTTGATTTCAAATTCGGCGTGGACCGCCACTCCAATTCATGTGTTAGCTAGCCGTAGTCTCCCAACCAGCAGTCGGTATTTCAGGCGTCGGTGTGTCTCCATCAGCCAAGTCGACCGAGCACCGATCGAACCGTGACTGCAAATGCAAATCCCAGGAAACAAAGGCCTGATGATATCTGGTGGGCGACCTTCGAACGCACCAATCGCGGCAGGGATATAAGGCGTCGGTCAAACGCAGCCGACGGATGCTATGAAGCGTCGATGGGTATTCAATATGGCAGGAGAATGTTGGCAGGAAGATGATGAGATTTTCCTGCCAACATTTTCCTGCCAACAACCTTCAGTGTCCGACGTCTCCGATCAACTCGACGCCACCGAAGCCATTCCATATTGCAACGCAGTGTCCCTTGTCAGTAGGGGCGGCTACCGATACATCAGTGTAGCATGCATGTACGCTGCGATTAGGAGTTGGGAGTTGGGAGTTGGGAGTTGGGAGTTGGGAGTTGGGAGTTGTAAAAGTTAAATTGACAATTGTAAATTTTGTTGAGGGTGCGGTCGGGTTGAGGTGACGCCGGGCTGAGAAGTGACGCTGATGACAGGCAGGATGCCTATCCCACATTGGACCTTCGGTTCGTTGGGAGGCACTCCGCTGAGGCTCACCGCGATGGCCAAAACGGATTATTGGGGATCTGGCGAGCGGTTGCAAATTATTTCTCTGAGAGTGGTTTTTTGGCTGGAGCGTCTCTCGGCGATGGAGGCAGATGGATGCTACCGATGGAACGTTGTGCCGGCGGTTACATTCACTTGATTCGCCGATTCCCCCGGGACAAGCCCGCAGCGGAGATCCATCGAGAGAAACGGTTTTGTTGGTAGCTACCAGTTGGATGCACCGCCCGGACAAGCCGGACGGAAGCGGAGGTGATCGGGGCGTTCGAGTGAGCCGGAGACAGCCCCACCCGGATGTCGCTGAAGGCTCCATCCGACCTCCCCTTAAAGCAAAGCTTTGGGGAGGCGAAGTTAATGTTGCGTGCGATCGAGCCGGAGACAGTTAGAGGTCGTCATCGTCGTCGTCATCGCGGTCGGGGTGCAGGGGGTCATCGGGATCGAAGAACAAATCGGCGAGTCCGAGTGGTACGGCGTCGCCGCCGAGCGTGCGCTTGCGGCGCTGTGCCAAGCTTTCCAAATCGACCGCTTCTTCGCCCAAACATTTCTCGAGCGCTTCTTGCCATGCCTCGTCGGCGCTGATCGGATGGTTTTTGTCTTGCATCATTCGCTTGATGGCAAAACGCAACAAATTGATCCCGTCACGGGGCGAAAAATCGAGCTTTAATTCGTGTGAGTGCTGCAGGAACTCGACCGTCATCGCCAACATCTCGGGCTGGGCGAACGGCAGGTGGTACTGCAGGATCGACATCTCGTCTTGTTTGCTGGGGAAGCCCACGCTGAGTGTCGGCTGCAGACGGCTCATGATGTAGTCAGGAATCTCAAACGTCGACTCGTCCTGGTTCATCGTGACGGTCGCGCGGAACTCTTTCTCGGCATGAATCGTGATCCCGGCAACGATCGATTCGACGTAACGGCGGCCATCGAGCAGCGGCGCCAGCGAC
>NZ_ANOG01000239.1 GCF_000346295.1 Rhodopirellula maiorica SM1
ATGCAGTCGCTGTGTCAGTTGCAAGCCACTGCTGCTGATAGCGGATTGGGGCTTGTGCCTATCACTGATGCAATCCGCCCCCGCGCCAAACGTGTCATTTTCATGTGTATGAGTGGCGGCCCGGCGCAAATGGATACGTTTGATTACAAGCCACAAACCGGCAAGAAGAAGCATCCAGGGTCGGTATTTCCGTTTGCCCAGCATGGCGAAAGTGGTATGTGGATTTCCGAGCTGATGCCGGAAACTGCCAAGCATGCCGATCGGCTTTGTGTGATCAACGGCATGCACGCGGATACGGGCAACCACGCACAATCCTTTCTGCAGC
Source organism: Rhodopirellula maiorica SM1 (assembly GCF_000346295.1). Taxonomy (GTDB): domain Bacteria; phylum Planctomycetota; class Planctomycetia; order Pirellulales; family Pirellulaceae; genus Novipirellula; species Novipirellula maiorica. Next base: position 326 of record NZ_ANOG01000239.1, read on the forward strand.
TCCATACCGGCGAAAAACTGAGAAAACGCCCCAGCATGGGATCGTGGATCTCCTACGGTTTGGGAACCGAAAACGCCAATTTACCAGGTTTTGTTAGTCTCAATGCAGCCAAGCCGTCCGTTTACAGTAGCGTTTTCCTGCCGACTCAGTTCGCTGGTACGCCGATCGGGACGAATGGCGAAGACATGTCCAAAGCGATGATCCGCGATATTTCAGGGAACCACCTGCCAACCGACCTCAAACGAGATCAGCTGGATTTTGTACAAGCGATGAACCAATCGCATCTCCAGACACGTGCTGGCGACCCGGTCCTCGAAGGTGTGATTGAGTCGATGGAACTCGCTTTTCGGATGCAGTCGACCGCCCCCGAAATCCTGGATCTGAGCAACGAAACCGCAACGACGTTACAGCGTTATCGTGTTGGCAAGAAGTTGTCTGTCGGTACGTGTCGTCCCACCGATTTCGGTCGTCAATGTTTGTTGGCTCGTAGGTTTGCCGAAGCAGGCGTCCGTTTTATCGAAGTCAATCACGGCGGATGGGACCAGCACAACGACCATCGCCGCGATTTGAAGGCGAACTGCGAAACCGTCGATGCCCCGATTGCGGCGCTCTTAGAAGATCTTGCCGCACGCGGATTGCTTGAGGACACGTTGTTGGTTTGGGGCGGCGAGTTTGGTCGGCCTGGATTGATCCCAGACGATGGCAAAGACGCGTCGGGCCATAATTCCAATGGGTTCACGTTTTGGTTGGCAGGCGGCGGCGTCAAACAAGGCTACGTGCATGGCAAAACCAACGAGACCGGTTCGCGGGCGGTAGAGGGCAAGGTCCATTTTCGTGATTTGCATGCCACCATCCTGCATCTGCTGGGCTTGGATCATCATCGGTTGACATTTGAACATGGCGGTCGGCTGCATCGTTTGACCGGTCACGAGGAAGCCAAGGTCGTACACGAATTATTTGCCTAAATCTGCAGCGAGCATTTTTTTTCCAATGAATCCATTCAAAGTTTCGGCGTCGCCACGTTGTCAAATCATTCCGCTTCCCGGCAACCAGGTCGCGTTCGCTGTCGATGGATCCGAACGCCTTCGCTGGCACGCCGCCCACGATGCACCTCGCCCGTTCTTCTTTCCGCTGACGGGTCCTTCGGGAATCCCGCTAACACGAATGGGGCATCCGGGGGCTCCCGATCACGACCATCATCGATCGGTGTGGTTTGCACATCACAAGGTGGCGGGTCAAAACTTCTGGGCCGACACCACCGGCACGAAAATTCGGCAAACGCAATGGATGGCCTACGACGATGGCGACGACGATGCACGAATCGCAGTCCAGTTAGAGTGGTTCGGTACGGACGAGACGCAGCCGTTGATCAAACAAGACTTGTTCGTCTCGGTTGCTCCGGCCGCCGATGACGGTCTGTTTGTCGAGTTGCAAACATCGCTGCGTTCGGTGGCTGACACACTCGAATTAGGCCAATCAAATTTTGGACTCTTGGCGGTCAGAGTCGCAAAGGCAATCTCGGCGAGATTTGGTGATGGGGTGATCACGGGTGCCAACCGAAAACAGGGCGAGACCGCATTGTTTGGCATGCCGTCACCTTGGATTGACTATAGCGGTTCGATCGACCAGGGCGTTGTCGAAGGCATTACCTATTTCGACCATTCAAGTAACCCGCGATTCCCAAGCAAGTGGCACGTTCGCGAAGACGGATGGATGGGAGCCTCGGTTTGCCGCGATGGTGCAGTAATGCTCTACAAAGACAAGCCGACGTCGTGGCGATATCTGCTGCATGCCCATCCAGGTGCAATTGATCATGATGTGGCAGCGCAGATCTTCGACAATTTCAATGATCGTCCCGCCATGAGTCTGGTCAAAGGAGGCCCCTCACAAGCATTTACGATCACGAGATTGTCGTAGACTGCTCGCCGCCTGGTCGGTCCAACGTCGCCAAATAAAAAGAGCCGCGACAATATTATTGCTCCGCTATGTTCTTGCTCCGCTGTCGTAGTCGAGACTACGAGAGCGTTTGTGCCGCCTGGTCACAGAGATTCGAAACCGCGTCGACTGCCTCGGAATCCGGCGTCTTAACGACGCAAATACTCCCAGCGTTTCCGCCGAGCGACGCGTGATTGTCGGCATCCCAATCGGCTGGCGATTGCCTTGTTTTTCCGAGGCGATTTCACTTTTTTGCGATTTCACCAGAAAATTGTGTCCAATTCGTCTCATCCCGGGAGTGGTTAGACGTGAACGGGTGTGGCGAGGCAGGATCGGCTGTTTTTCCCCCGGTTATCGCGTGTAAATGGACTCATAATGCGGATGACGACGCACATGGAATCGTGATGGACATGGAGCCGCTTTGGTGAATGACACAGAATTGAACCGCTTGATCGCCCAGTGGCTCGATGGGCGTATTGATGAACGCGATTCGCAATCGCTGCAACAGCAACTGCGAGATTCGCCACATGCACGCAGGCTGTTTCAGCAGTACACCACGTTGGATGCCGAGCTCCGTGAAATTGCGAGCGGCGGGACCTCAAGCAATCTTTCCCACAAATTTTCGCCGACCGACGAACGTGCAGTGCGAACCGCAACTTCCGAAGTTGCCGCATCCCGATCCGCTGGATGGATGCAATGGGCCATCGCATTGTCATTGTTGATGGTCGTAGGCGGCACCGCCTACTGGATCGGCAAATCAGGCTCGACGCAGCAACCGATTGCGACGGTGGCGACGACATCTGATCCACCTGCTGAGGGAACGATTTCCGGTTACGCGACGCTGCGGCGAGTTGCCGATCTGAACTGGGCTGATAACGCGAAATCATATCGCGAGGGAGACGTTTTGCCGGCGGGGATTTTACAGTTTGACACAGGAGTTGCTGAGATCGACTTCTTTTGCGGAGCAACGTTGGTGGTCGAAGGTCCCGCGAAAATGGATCTCGAATCCGATTGGTCGGTGCGAATGCTGGCCGGCCGGATGCGAGCCAATGTACCACCGGCAGCCAGAGGGTTTGTTGTGAAAGCAGCCGACTCTGAAATCATTGATCTAGGGACCGAGTTTGCACTGGAAGTCGGCCCAGAGAATGCTCGCGTCGAAGTGATTGATGGAGAAATAAAACTGCAAGGCGGCAAGCACGACGGCAACCACCTAACCACCGGTCAACATCGAACTCTAGCCGGAGGTGACGCGGCGAGTGATTCGTTTCAGAGTCTCAGTACACTCAGCGATGTTCGGCGGCGTCATCAACAGCAACAGCGTGAACGGTTCCAGCAGTGGGAATCCTATGCCAAGCAGCTCGCATCCGACGAGCGACTGATCGCGTATTATCCAATTGCGGACCTAGCAAACGATCGGGTCATCCCAAACCAAGCCGCCTCAGGAAGCAGCTTTCATGGTTCGATTGTCGGTGCGGTCAGCCACACGGATGGACGTATCGGAACCGAATCCGCGGGACTGGAATTCAGTCGACCGGGCTCGCGTGTCCGCACTCGAATCGATGGTGAGTTTCAAGCGTTTACGTTCCTCTGTTGGGCGCGTATCGACAGTCTCGCCCACGTGTACAACGCTTTGTTTATGGCGGACGGCTACGAGAATGGTGAACCCCATTGGCAAATTGACAACGACGGCCGACTGATGTTCTCGGTCATGGTCGATGATAGTGCCGAAGTCATCCACTACAGTCGAGTGGAAGATGCCGTTGTTCGCGACGCGGGACGGCATCGCGTCTATCGCACAGAGCCCATCTGGGATCTTTCCAAAACAGGACGTTGGATGCAATTTGCAGCCGTCTACGACCCGGCATCCAAACGAGTCCGACAATATGTTGACGGCGTCATCGTTAGCGAGCACGAGATCCCCAACGACTTGCTCGTCCGGAAACTGCATATCGGCCCTTCTGAAATTGGAAACTGGGGGCAACCCTTCCGCAAGACTCCGAGTTTTGCTGTCCGAAATTTGAATGGGGCGATCGATGAACTGGCGATTTACAACGCCGCCCTGACCACGCAGGAAATTCAAACGCTGTACGAAAACGGGAAACCCTGAGGGCATTTGGAAACACCCCGGACAGTTTGACCATCTCAACTCTTCCGATGCTGCAACAGCGGACCGTTCGCAATTGACCTGATTTAGAGACAACTAAAGTTTTTAAGAATTCGATGCTCATGAACTTCAAATCAATCGCCACAACATTGCGTAACACCATTGTCGTGTTCGCATGTCTTTCGTCGACGCATGCGTTACACGGCGAGGACCCTATCGATTTTGAACGCGACATTCTGCCAATTTTCAATGAAAGTTGTGTTGATTGCCACGGTCCCGAAGAACAGGAATCTGCGTTCCGAGTCGACAGCCGCGTCGCGTTGCTGCAGGGTGGTGATTATGGCGAGCCTGCGATCATCCCCGGCAATGATCGCGAAGGGTTATTGTTGAAGGCGATCGCGTACACAGATAGCGATCTGGAAATGCCGCCCGACGACAAACTGGCGGACGAACAGATCAATCTCATTCGTCGCTGGGTCAAAGAAGGTGCGTATTGGCCTGGGCAGATGGATGACAAAATCGTTCGCGAGAAATCAGACCACTGGTCATTTCAACCGGTGGTACGTCCAGCGGTGCCGAGGGCCCAATCGCCTAACACCTCGACGGCCAAACCAAATCATGGCACCACCGCCGGCCGCACGCCGATCGACGCATTTTTGCTGGAGCGGTTAGAGGAAGAAGGGCTTGGATTTTCCGATCCCGCCGACCCCACATCGCTAATTCGTCGAGCCTCGATTGTGTTGACTGGATTGCCACCGAGTCCTGAGCAAACTCGCGATTTCGTAAACGACTACGCTGTCGATTCCGACGCGGCCTATGCCGAGCTTGTCGAGCGACTATTGGCGTCGCCCCACTTTGGCGAACGTTGGGCTCAGCACTGGTTGGACGTCATCCGTTGGGCCGAAACAAACGGTTCGGAAAGCAACATGTACCGCAAGAACGCCTGGATCTATCGTGACTATGTGATTCGCTCGTTCAACGAAGACAAACCCTACGATCAATTCTTGATGGATCAAATCGCGGGCGATTCGTTCAAGCAAGGAGACGCCACTGGTTATTTAGTCTCGGGACCGCATGTTCCGCTAGCGACCGTAGGCCGCGAGCCGACGGCGCGTCGTCAAGCCAGGGCTGATCGCATGGACGAGATTCTGCAGACAGTCGGCGCGTCCGCGTTGGGAGTCACCATCGGTTGCGCCCGTTGTCACAACCACAAATTTGATCCGATCTCGATCAAAGACTATTACTCGATGGCGGCCGTGTTTGAAGACATCGAATTTGGCAGTCGCTTTCCTGAGTTTGGTGACGATCATCCACGACGTATCCGTGGGAAGGAACTGTATCGCGAAATCAATCAGCATCGCCGCGAACTTCGCGAGATGGGACCATGGGAAGAAGATTGGACAGGATACCGAGAGTGGCATTTCCCTGCCGTCACCACCAACTCGATTCGAATCAAGTTCAATGGATATTTTGTGCGACTTGACGAGCTAGAGGTTTTGGGGACCGCCAAACTGAACGAGAACTTGGCCGATGCGTCGCGCGGTGTGAAAGTCGATTATTCCGAGGCAAATACATCGCCGAACATGCCAATCGTCAATGTCAACGATGGGATCTATGGAAATGATGGCTGGATGGTCAGCGGAACGAAGAACGGCAAAGAAAAACCATGGATTCAGTTTACCTTCGAAGCTCCTAGCGAGATAAACCGGATTCGCCTGAGCACGAATCGCGAAGACTATCTCGAGACGGACTATCTGCAAAAGCTGAACAAGCAGATGTACGATATCCAATCGATCGAAGTGCTAGCCGACGATGGACAGTGGACCGAAGTCGCCAGCCCGAAACAATTCGCCCAAAGCAACAAACAGCACTCTGAACGTGAATCGATTCTTCGTGATCTGCACGCTGCAATCGATCTTGCCAACGAAGAAGGGCCAAAACCGAGTTTCGTTGGCCGACGGATTCGTCCATCCCAAACCTACATCCTCAGTCGTGGCAGTCCCGAGAACCCTGGGGCGGAAGTATTCCCCGCCGCGCTAGCCGAGCTCGGTGGCGATCTCGGTTTGTCGCCCGGTGCCTCGGGTAAGGAACGCCGCAAAGCGTTTGCCGAGTGGATCGTGGCCCCGGAGAACCCGTTGACCGCACGCGTGATTGCTAACCGACTTTGGCATCATGTGTTTGGCAAGGGAATTGTCACAACGACTGCCGATTTTGGTGCCGCAGGTGCCACGCCGACTCATCCCGAACTACTCGATTGGTTGGCCGCTGAATTGGTCGCCCCAAGTGAGCAAGCTTTGCAAAGCGTTGCCGGAGCAAGTGATGGTAAAAAATGGTCGATGAAGCATCTGATTCGTTTGATGGTGATGTCCGACGCTTTTCGGCAATCGAGTACCCCCAGAGCCGATGGCATCGCGGTCGACGCAGGGTCGGCATTGTTATGGCGTTTTCCGCCACGCCGAGTCGAAGCCGAGGTCATCCGCGATTCAATCTTACAGGCGTCGGCCGTTTTAGACCGCGGCCTCGGTGGCCGAAGCTTCCGAATTCACAATGTCAAAGAACGTTATGCACAGTGGGAGATCCAAGACAACTACGGTCCCCCGACGTGGCGACGGATGATCTATCAAGAGCGGATGCGACGCGTCGACGACCAAATGTTCACCGCTTTCGACTTTCCCGATTGTGGCCAAGTGCAAGCCAAGCGTCCAGTTTCAACAACGCCGCTGCAAGCGTTGAACCTGATGAACAGTGACTTCGTGATCGATCAATCCAAGCGAGTCGCCCAACGGGCTGTCGCCGAATCCGGCGGCGATATGCGAAAAGGCATCGTCCGTTGTTTTGATTTGTTGCTAACCCGTGAACCAAGCGTCGACGAATTACAAGCGTGTTACCAACTTGCCGAGCAATTTGATCTGTCGCTCGTTTGCCGCACGATCATGAACACAAACGAATTTGCATTCTTACCGTGACCACCGTCACGACAGCAACCCAACGCACTAGGATTTGAATGATGTCATACGCTGAACGAATTTCGCCCCAGGGGCGTCGATTGCTCGATCGCCGTGGATTTTTACATACCGCCGGACTCTCGACCAGCGCATTAGCCTTGGCCAGCATGCTGAAGCAGGATGGGTTGTTGGCAGCGGAGAACACGGCGGCCTTTGGCAAAAATCCGATCCGTCCGCAAATCGACCCGAGTCGGCCCTACGCGGCACGACCGCCGCATTTTCCGATGCCTGCCAAACAGGTGCTCGTGATCTATCTGCCCGGCGCGGTAAGCCACGTCGACACGTTTGACTACAAACCCGAACTATCAAAATTACATGGGCAAAAACCACCCGGCATGCCTGCGGTCACCTTCGAAGGACCAAGCGGAAACATCGCCAAACCGTTCTGGGATTTCAAACCTAGAGGGGAAACAGGCAAGATGGTATCCGACCTGCTTCCTCATTTGGCCGAGCATGTCGACGACTTCTGTTTCTTTCACGCTTTGACGACCGATACGAGCGCCCATCCGCAAGGCGAAAACTTTATGAACACAGGCTTTACGATGGAGGGGTTCCCATCGTTTGGTGCCTGGGTGACGTATGCGTTGGGGACTGAAAACGAAGAGCTTCCCTCGTTTGTCGCGATCAACGATCCTCGTGGGATGGCGCGGAGCGGAAAAAACAATTTTGGTAACGGTTTCTTGCCTGCGGCGTTCCAAGGCACCGATTTCAGCGCAAGCACTCCACCAAACAATCTACGGCGTCCTGGCTCGTTGACCGCAGCGGCGGATCGCAAGACCGTGGACTTGCTCCAGCGTCTCAATGCGCGTCACCTCGAGAAATTCCCCGGCGATGCCGACTTGGCGGGCCGCATCGCTAGCTACGAATTAGCAGGCAAAATGCAAACCACCGTTCCCGACGTGATGGACATCTCCGGCGAAACCGCTGCAACACTTCGAGCCTACGGTGTTCATGGCGGCAGCGAACTGCGAGGCAAGTACGCACAGAACTGTATCCTTGCACGACGGTTGCTCGAAAAAGGGGTGCGTATCGTTCAATTGTTCAACGGCAGCGACCCGGCTGGCGGAAACGGCATCTCAAACTGGGACTCGCACGCGAACATCAAGGAAACGCACGCGATGCAGGCCGAGATCATGGACCAACCTACCGCCGCGCTGTTCGCCGATTTGAAACAACGCGGCATGCTCGAAGACACGCTGGTCGTTTGGGCTACGGAGTTTGGCCGGATGCCCTTCTTGCAGGGCAACGGTACCGGCCGTGATCACAATCCAAGTGCGTTCACTTGCTTTTTAGCCGGTGCGGGAGTCAAGAAAGGATTCAGCTATGGCGAAAGCGATGAATTCGGATTTAAGTCCGCAATCAATCCGACCACGGTCTACGATTTCAACGCGACGTTGTTGCATTTGATGGGACTCGATCATGAACGTTTGACGTTCTACCACAACGGCATCGAACGACGTTTGACGAATGTCCACGGCCACGTCGTCAAGGATGTGTTGGCGTAACGTCTTGAAGTTTTTTGCCAGCCGGATTCAAGCAAGCGACATCAACGCCGGATCGGCGGACGCAATTGAGACTTTCGAATCGATCCAAGACTCACGCGAATTGGCTACCGTTGGCGTCGCCCCGGTATGATCGATGCGTCCTTGATCCGGCCTACAACTGCAACTGAATTGTCGGACCTTCCGCAACGTTTCGCAATTCTATTTTAAACCTCCCCTTCCTCGGATCCGCACCATGCTCTATCACGTCTCTATTGACCAATGGTCAAACTGTCTATCAAACGCACTGCGGTGGGCCGCGGCCGTTTTGTCGGTGGCCGTGGTGTCGGCGACAGCGGTGGCTGCAGATCCGCCACGTCCCAATATTTTGGTCATTATGTGCGACGACCTGGGGTACGCCGACGTTGGCTTTAATGGTGCCAAGGACATCCAAACACCTTCACTTGATCGCTTGGCTCGCAACGGGACGGTGTTCAGTTCGGCCTACGTTGCCCATCCATTCTGTGGGCCGAGTCGGATGGGGATGATGGCAGGTCGTTACCCGCACAAATTCGGAGCCCCCTACAACCTGCCCAATTCGGGTGTTGCCATCGAAGGGGCCAAGCATCAGGGGATTCCCCAAAGTGAAACCTTGATCAGCACCGTGCTTCAGGATGCGGGCTACTACACCGGAGTGATCGGTAAGTGGCACTTAGGTGTGGATCCGCCATTCCATCCCAACAATCGTGGCTTCGATGATTTCTACGGTTTTCTCGGCGGCGGTCACGACTATTTTCCCGAAAAGTACATGGCCACATATGAGCGGCAAAAGAACGCGGGCAAAACACTACTGAACGACTATATCTTGCCGCTGGAACACAACGGGAAACAGGTGACCGAGACGCAATACATGACCGATGCGCTGTCACGCGAGAGCGTGCGGTTTGTCAACGAGGCTGCCCAAAAGGACCAACCGTTTTTCTGTTTCTCTCCTTCAACGCGCCGCATACACCGCTGCAAGCCAAGCAAGAGGATCTACAGATCTACGCCAGTATTAAGGACGAAAAGCGGCGAACCTACGCTGCCATGGTGCATGCAGTCGACCGCGGTGTGGGGAACGTTGTCCAAGCCCTCGAAGAGACCGACGAATTGAACGACACCCTGATTGTCTTCCTCAGCGACAATGGAGGTAAAGAAGGTGCTGGTTCAAACAACACACCACTAAGCAAGGGAAAAGGGAGTGTGCTCGAAGGCGGCATCCGCGTTCCGATGTTGTTCCATTGGCCTAACAACGTCCCCGCGGACAATCGCTTTGAACACCCCGTCTCGGCACTCGACTTTTACCCGACCTTCGCCAATTTGGCCGGTGCGACGGTCCCGGAGACTCAACAACTTGACGGTAAAGATATCTGGGACGATTTCCTTGCCAATCGCAGCTCACGAAAAAAGCAACCTGTCTTTGCAATGCGACATTACGCGTCGTTTAGCAATGTCGGAATTCGTCAAGATCAGTGGAAAGCTTGTTGCGTTGGCAAACGGTGGTCGCTCTATCACATCGTCGATGACATTGCTGAACAACATGACCTCAGTAAATCCTATCCTGAAGTGCTCGAGTCCATGATCTCGGCCGCAGAAAAGTGGAGTGAGAGCCACATCCAACCGCGGTGGTTCTA
>NZ_ANOG01000240.1 GCF_000346295.1 Rhodopirellula maiorica SM1
GACGTAGTAGCGTCGCTCGATCGGCCTCGGGTGCGGGGACGAGTTGCTGGTGATCCAGTTCGGCAGCGATAAATTGATCGATCTCGTTGCGGCACCATTCGGGATGATCCAGTTGTGTGGGCGGCGTTGGACCGTTTAGCGGTCGAAAGGCCCACCAGTTTAGCTCTTCGTCCGAAAACGACTTGCTTTCAGGACGCGGGACGACGTCTCCGTGGTCGCCCGGCCAAGGCGCTCCCATCTCGATCCATTTGTCGAGGATGGCAATCTGCTCGTCGCTCAGCTTTTTCGATGGCGGCATCTCGAACGTTTCGTACCGCACCGCCTCCATCAACACACTGGCATCCGCATCTCCCGGTTCGATCGCCGATCCGGATTCGCCTCCCATTAACAGCGAACTGCGCGAATCGACACGCAGACCACCCTTGGTTGACTTTTCCGAGTGGCATTTGTAGCACTGCTCGCTAAGTAGTGGCCGGACCTCCTTTTCAAAGAACCGCCGTTGTTGCGGCGTGATCTGATCATCAGCCAAGGCGACATAGTCAATCGCACTGCCCCCACAGAAGAAGACGAACGCGATCGACAATAGAGACAGTTTCTTCTGGCAGGTCATTGATTCAACTCAGTTCATCCTCGAATGTATTAAAAGTTAATGGGGTGTGTAGGGCCGGTTCAACCGATGACAGGCTGAAAGCCTATCCCACATAGGGTTTCGACGATCGTTAGCCAAATAACGCGGTGATCGGTTTGCCTTGGTCGGTGATCGGGATAGGGCGAGAACCGTCGAAGAGTTCGTGGGCTGGGTTGATGCCGAGTGCTGCGTGGATCGTGGCGTGAAAGTCGGGAACGGAAACAGGATTTTCGACGACGGACTTACTTCGTTCGTCGGTCACGCCGTAGGCGCCTCGATGGTTCAGTCCGCCACCGGCCAAGCACAGGCTGAAACAACTGCCCTGATGTCCGCGGCCCCCGCGAGCGTCGTATTCGGCGGGACGGCCGAACTCGGTGCCTATCACGACAAGTGTCTTATCGAGGATGCCCTTTTTCTCGAGGTCGGTCATCAGTGCTGACAATGCGATGTCAAGCTCTTTGATCAGCAGGTGCTGGTTCTGCTGGCCTTCGTTGTGCGTGTCCCAACCGGTGCCGTTAATGAAGTTCAGATTGTGCGAGACTTCGACAAATCGCACTCCGGCCTGGACCAAACGACGAGCCAACAAACAGCGTTGACCAAACTCGCCACCGTAGGCATTACGCAAATCATCGGGCTCATCCTGCAGGCGAAAATGACGCATGAAATCTGGTCCCGCCAACCGCAGCGCTTCGGACTGGGCCGCGCGATACTGTGCGATCACGGAGTCCTCTGGGACTCGGTCGGTCAGTGGTTGCAGCAACTGCTGGCGCCGCTGGATTCGAAGGGCCGTGACATCGTCGGGACGCGAGAAACCCGCAGGACCGCTCTCGGTATCGACGAGATAAACGTAACCTGCTTTGGCCCCCAAAAACCCGGGCCCGCGGCTGACGTTGGGGTAGCCGATCAACATATAGGCCGGGACGTCCGGGTTCACCGCGCCGCGGACATGGCCAATGACCGAACCGATCGAGGGATAAGTCACACTGCCGCTGATCAATCGTCCGGTGTGAACAAAGTTTGTTCCAAAGGCGTGTTCGTCGACGAGGTGATGATTGACCGTCCGGATGGCGGTCATGCGATCGGCGAGTCTCGCGGTGCGGTGCAAGTGTTCGCAGAATTTTACGCCCGGTACGGCGGTATCGATCATGTCGTACTCCGAGCCCGCCAGCTTTGGCGACGCTTTGGAGTTGCCGCGATTCTTGGGATCAAAAGTATCAATTTGGGACATCCCTCCTCCCAGCCAAATAAACACGACGTGCTCGGCTTTGCCTTGAGGAACATTGATCGCAGCCGGCGACGCGAGCGCGGATCGACTTGCCAAAGCAGCTGCCGCAAATCCGCCGGTTTGTTGAAGGAAGTCTCGTCGTTTCATGAAAGTGTTCCAGGTCAGGGTCACAGAGCGTAGCGAAAGTCGCGTCGACTTTGGTTAGCGTGGTGATCAGAAAAACGGTGTCGTGTGCCGAAACTCTGGCAAGTTTCGCTACAAATCATCTACGGTGTGTAAACCCATTCGGGTGCATTTAGGATGGCCCAGAGCATGTCTTCCATACGCAGACGCCAATCCTCGTTTAACGCATTCGTGGGCGGATCGCCGCGACGGGCTTCGGCTTCCTTTTGCACCGCCAGCGTGTTGGCCGGCCCATCGACATGGTTCGACCAACTGACATAGCGAACAGGTTCGCGTTTACCACGTGTCGGTTTGACTCGATCCGATTCGGGGATCACACGAGTCTCATAGCCATCCGCCAGGAAGCGAACGTAACGTTCTTTCTCTTCGTTGGTCGGCTTCCGTGTCAGCAGACGGAGGAAGACACGATCGACGAGTTGTTCGACGGACTGGTCCTCCAGTGCGAGCTGCGTGATTCCGTGCCGGTCACTCAGTCGCGTTAGCCAGATGCTCATAACACCGTTGGCGAGAATCGCTGGCTGCAGAATGTTCGACTCGGTATCGCGAAGACTTTGTGGATCCTGTCGCGCCCCGCGCCAACCAAAGGTCTTCAGCACGCTGGTAACAGCGGTGATCCGGGGCAGCGACAAACTGGGCCGGTCGCGTTCGTTTGAGCTTGATGCGAGCATCCAGCATCGCCGCGGTTTGCCCAAAGAAATGGTGGTCGCCACGGCACGAACGCTGTCGATGTCCAGACTGACCTCTTCCAGATCGAAGGGAGTGCCGGTCGCGTTAAAAACCGAATCAACAATCTGCTCGGCCGTCAATCGTCGTGGTGCTGGCGAGATGAACAGTGGACTGGTTTCGCTAAGCGTCGGATCGGTCGCCCGTTGATAGGCATGCGAATTCAGAATCATTCGGCTGATGGCTTGTATGTCATAACCGGACGCGACGAACTGATGCCCGAGCCATCGCAGCAGCTCTGGATGCGAGGGATTGTTCTTTTCCCAATCCGACACACTGGTGACGAGTCCTCGTCCCATCAATCGTTGCCAGATGCGATTGACCATCACCTGAGCGAAGCGTTCGTTTTGCGGCGCGGTGATCAGAGCCGCAAGTCGGTCTCGCGAGTTTGTTGGATCTTCCGCCAACGCATTGGCAACCGATTCGTCACAGTAACGAGCGAACGGCCAAGCCGGTTCGACGACACTTCCTGGTTGCAGGGTAACTTCGATCAGCGGCTTGCGACCGGTTTGACTCAGCCGATCCATCGGCACGCTGCTCGACGCGGGCAGCTTGATCGGTTTTTGTTTCAACAAAGCGGCAAGTTGTAGCAAATCTTTCTGTAACGAAACGTGCGACGGAGCATCGTGACAACGCGCACATTTCATTTCGACGCCGAGAAAGGCCGAGCTGACGATCATCCCCTTGGCGGCCATCGGCAAGTCGTTCTGCGTCGCGGTGGCGAAGCCGGCCGGGCCGCCATATCGCTCGCTGCCTTCCATTCGAACTAACTCGGTCACGAACAAATCGGCCGGTTTGTTGTCAAGCAGTGACTCGTACAACCACCAGCGGAACGGCCCGGTATTATTGAGCGTCGGATTGAGGATATTCGGGTTCTCGGCGAGCACGTCCAACCAGTAACCCATCCAATGATCGGCCCGCCGGGGATCGTCCAACAACCGATCAATCACATTAGTGCGACGCGTTTCTCGTGCGTCACTGAGAAACGCGTTGATCTCGGACTCGCTGGGTGGCACCCCAACCGTGTCGAGGGTCACACGTCGCAGAAAATGCAAATCCTCGGCCAACGGAGTCGGCTCAAAACTG
>NZ_ANOG01000241.1 GCF_000346295.1 Rhodopirellula maiorica SM1
TGGGCTATGATTTCCCACCTCCGCTAGCCGGTGGCTCACGCCCAATGCCATCTACTTTGGCACTAAACGGGTGGCGTTTGTAGAGGTGCGGCGCAAGCCGCCCGGTCTAAACCGAACGTTTTACTCGCCTCAACCGGACGGCTCGCGCCGTGCCGCTACCAAAGTAGATGGCATTGGGCTCACGCCACCGGCAGAGGGCGTGTCGGCCTCCGGCCTATAATCATTGCTACTAAATCAACAGTCACATACGTTTGGGAGAGGTGACAGCAAGCTTGCGCAACGCCTGATTCTATTTCAGCAGTCTCCTTCGTCGGAGGAGAGGTAACAGTTGAATTGGTCGGAAGAATAACTCACCCCCAATATCCGGTGTCAACACCAGAGCGTTAGCGATCAAGGTCTAGCTCCGGTCGAACGCCGCGACCATGGCTAGTTGGCTGTTGATTTGATGAAGCTTGCTACGGCAAGGGGATGGCTGATGGGCTACCTCGTCCGTCGTTGGTGTGTTCAACGGACTAGGAAGTCCGTTGTACGAACAAATCGACAGCCTGCAAGCACCAAAACGACCAATCTACCACTAGACTTCAGCCTATCTACTTAGTCGGCCTTGCGCTGCCGAGTCTCGTGAACGGATTCGATCCAGGCGATGGCGGCATCGGAGACGAGTTCGTGACGTCCATCGAAAATCGTGACGGTGGCGCTACCTGAGGTGCGGCGGAACAACGGTTGTTTTTCGCCGTAGCTTGGATCGGAAATGGATTGTTTCAACGATTCAGGCACTTTGACCTCGTTGTCAAAGTAGTCGATCTCGTCCGCGGATAAGCGATCTTCGGCAGCAGCGACTTCGTTGAACGCCAATAGAGAATGGCTGATCGGGACGCTGCCGTCATGTCCATCGCGGATGCCCGCGTTCAGATGAAGTTTGACGTCTTTGGCATTTGCAAGATAAGTGAGCGGAGATCGCTTTCGATATTCTTCATCCACCTCGGCACTGCTGCCTGGGACTCCGCCACACGATGCGACGATGTGCTTGTAATAGTTGCGGTTGGCTTGTTTGCACTGGTGGTACCACGCGGTCAGGTCGGAGATGGGCACCCACGCCGAGATACCCGCCCAAATCTCAGGATGACGGCCTGCCATCACCAGCGACGTGTAGCCTCCGCCCGATGTGCCGACGAGATAGATTGCGTTTGAGTCGATGTTCGCTGCCTGTTTCGCGTAATCAACCGCACTGACAATGTCGT
>NZ_ANOG01000242.1 GCF_000346295.1 Rhodopirellula maiorica SM1
CTTCCCATCCGAATTGACCGGCGAGCATTGGAAAAAATCGGATTGACCACCGACACACCGGTCACCCTAAACATCAAGGATGTTCAACTCCAAAGCCTTCTTGACATCCTGCTGCGGGATCTCGATATGACCTGCACAATCCAAGGCGAAACGTTGACCGTCACCACGCTGGAAGCTGCAGAAGAGCAACTTCTCACTCGCATCTATTGGCTCGAAGGCACCGGGGTTGTTCCAGGGGATTCAAGCACAATCACCAATCTGATCCAAACGACGATCCATCCCGATACATGGGAGGCGTTGGGGGGGGCTTCGACGATGGCACCGTTTCATTCCACTCGCCCTGCATTGATGATTTCGACCACTTATGACGTGCATCAGCAAATCGAAACGCTGCTGCAAACACTACGTGAATCGCACTTCGGCCCCGAGCCGGTGATTGAATCGGTCGAGGTCCCAATGCCGATGTCGATGCAAGGCATGGGTATGGGTGGTGGTATGGGCGGTGGTGGCATGGGCGGCGGCGGGATGTTTTAAAGCCCGACCTTAGCATGACCACACAGTCATGGTGGATGCGAAGCAACGCTACATGCATCAAATGCAAACGCAATGGTTATCCGCTCGGGCTGCGGACGTCGCCTCAGGTTCTCCGTAAACCACCACGCGATTACGACCTTGATGTTTGGCGACATAGAGTGCGCAATCGGCTTGGTTGATCAACGATTGCGGATCCTCGGCATCAAACTGCATATGCGACACTCCGATGCTTGCGCTGATTTTCAAGTCAGGTTGATCGTCAAACTGTTGTTCGGCAACGGCTTGACGAGCCACCTCGGCCGCCTCAATCGCCTCGTTGACGCTGGCTCCTGGCATCAGAATACAAAACTCTTCGCCCCCGTAACGACAAACAACCGCGGGACGCTCAAACGATTCACGTAGAATCTTGGCGACCGCTTTCAGCACTTCGTCACCGACGTGATGCCCATAGGTATCGTTGACTTGTTTGAAATGATCATTGTCGACCATCAAACAAGCCAGCATCGGTTGGGCACGATTGAGCGTTTTCCAAATCGAATCGAATTGTTCGAACAACGCACGACGATTCAAGCAACCGGTCAACGCATCTTGAGTCGCGAGCACTTGCAATTCGCGGTTCTTATTCGAAATTTCCTCACGGCTATTTCTTAACATCTGTAGCAAACGTTCGACTTCCGCACGATGCTCTTCGACCGCGGTCACGTCGCGAAATGTCGCCAACACGCCCCCTTCGTCGGAAGTGCTGTTGTCCACCGGCGAGGCATTGATCGCCAAAAATCGATACGACCCGTCGGGATGTTGGTACCGCATCAATTGATCGACGTAGCGTTTGTGTTCGCTCATCGCTCGAGCCCAGGGAAAATCTCCGGACGTGGATGAACGGCTGCATACCCATCCCAGCGAATCGAGTCGCCTTCCCACTAAGTCCTCGCTGGTCAAGCCGATCGTGTCACAGAACGAGCGGTTGGCCAGAACAATCCGGCTAGCGTCATCCGTGATCACCAAACCTTCGGCCAACGCATCCAACGATTTGCGAACCCGGTCCGTCACCACTTGAGTCACTTCGAAGGACCCGAACAAACGGACGACCAATAGGGTGTAAGCCGCGATGCCTCCGACGATAAAAAAGGCAATCAATCGCATCATCGTGCGACCGTTGTCGTGAAGCGATGTGGGCATCAATCCCAGAAACTTGCTGCCAAGTATCAGGCTGATTCCAACGCAAACGATCGCAATTGCGACTTTCAGCGATGCAAAATAAATCCGTAACACGCCATGTTCCTAAATTGTAGGCCCCCGATGTTTCCATTCGTCTACGCTCATACCGTTCGACAGCCCATCACCTTCCAAAGTGAATTTCGTCAACGATGTTGCTAGCGCCATGCCCCGCGCGTCGATGGTCTGCCGCGTTCTTCGTGAACCCTGCTCTGTTTGAAAACATTTCAGCTTAAAAACATTGCAGCATAAACCGAACGCCAGCGGACCGCACTCAAACCTGCAACACGCTACAGAGGGGGTCGCCATGGAATCGTGTAAATCAACGTAACCAGTCAGGGCGAGGGTCAAAGGATTCCGATTGCAACGGTTATCCGGGTCCGAAGGATGAAAGGGGGGGCCGCAAGAGAGTGCGAAGTGATGAGACCGAAAAACGAGCAGATTCCCCACAAATGAGCCGGAGAATGCCCCCACGTTTTTTGTCCCGCTTGCTTTTTCCGACCTACATTTCAACGCGATCTTGATGTGTGAATCGCCCGCGAACGGCTTCCCATTACTCCTGTTTCCCTCGACAAGGCATCACGATGTTCGATTCATCCGGTGTACGAATTTTGCTGGTTCAATCCGAACCGGTGCTCTCGGAACTGATGTCGTTTCGGCTGCAATTGCTCGGCTACCAAATCGAAGCGGTTGGCACCGGGGGCGAAGCGATCGATCGAATTCGGGCCGAAACGCCTCATTTGGTGATCGTTGATACGGCGCTGCGTGACGGCGATGGATTGGAATGGTTGTCGCGATCGCGAGGCGAGTTCAGCGTTGATCGATTTTCGGTTTTGGTCGTGTCGCTGGACCCCAGTCTGGAGACCGTCGAACGCGCGTTCTACGCAGGAGCCCAAGACTACTTGATCACTCCGTTTGATCCGGTCGTGCTGGAACAAAAGATCGTCGCCCTCGTCTCGGATGCTGCCAATGGCGTCGGCAGCCGGTAGCGCGTCACAGGTAAAACCACAAATACAGACCGAGAAAATAAAATGCGACGACTAGGCGATGTCTTAATCGAACAGCACGTGATCAGCGCCGAGTCGCTTGACGCGGCGTTTGCATCCAAGCCCCATGGCGTGTTGTTGGGCGATTGGTTGGTCAGCCAAAAGTTGCTGTCAACGATCCAACTTGGCCGTGCGCTGGCCGAACAGTTCGCGGTGCCGTACATCGACATTGACGCCACCGCGGTGGACGCTCAGATCGCTCGCTTGTTACCCGAAGATTTTGCCCGAACTCGTCAATCCGGTGCCATCAAGGTCGAAGACCGGCAATTGATTCTTGCGATGGTCGCACCGGACGATATCGAAACGATCGCGGAAG
>NZ_ANOG01000243.1 GCF_000346295.1 Rhodopirellula maiorica SM1
TCCGTGCAGATCCTGATGCATCAGGAAGATTACCCATGAATCAACCGATGAACGCCGTTACTCAGAAGAAGCGACTTGATACTGTGCCCGGGGACCCCCGAGTCGAATCTGCCACGGTTATTTGCAGTAACTCTGCCCCTGGTGCCGACGGCAAGAAGAAGGCACGTCAACTTGCGCGGACTTTGTTCGCCGCGTTTTTGTTGCTTGTGATCCAGCCGGTTTCGCTGCGTGCTGCCGAGACCCCCAATATCATCCTCGTCTTCGCGGACGACATCAGCGCTCGCGAGTTGCCGGTCTACGGTTCGTCGGTCTGGAGTCCGCCATTGCGGGGCGACACCAGCGACCCAAAATATCGCGCTTCCACGCCCGTGCTCGATCGGCTTGCGAATGAAGGTTGCTGGATCAAAACCGCATGGGCGTCGGTCGTCTGCTCTCCCAGCCGCGCAATGATGATGACTGGCCGGTACGCGCATCAGCACAAATGGTGGGGCAATAAGTCCAAAGGAAAGTATGTGAACGAAACAGGCCGGGAAGTCACTTGGCCCCTCTACCTCAGTTCGCCACATCAGATCGGCCACATCGCTCAGCAAGCCGGCTATGGAACTTATTGGGCGGGCAAAACACAAATGGCGGGTGACCTGAATCGCTTTGGCTTTGATCAGGGTTGCTTTACCCCCGGAAACCTGAGCGACACGGATAACCCGTTCACCGATTTTAAGTTAGTGATCGACAAATCGGATGGGAACAAGGTGTTGCGCAACGCCGACACCGGACAACCGGTTGACACTTACCAACAGCACGGTTGGTACTGGTATCCGCACGTACGATTGATGAATCATGGCGACAAGGAATTGCAGTGGTGGCCGAACACAGCAGCATCCCAAGCCGATTTTGGTCTCGGCACGTACGGTCCTGATGTGGAACTCGATTTCATCTTCGACTTCATGGAGCAACAGGTCGCAGCGGACAAACCGTTCTTCGTTTACCACACCACTCATCTTGGTCATGACGGATTCGATTGGCTCCACCCCGATTCAAAAAGCAGTTGGCCGGGAACGCCTGTGGTGAAATGGGACGGCGAAAAGTACATCCGAACTGAGCCTAGGATCAGCGGCGACGCGGGTAACTATGATACGCATGGCACGGTGACCGAACCGGGCGTGTACTCCCACATCAACTATCTCGATTACCAGGCTTGGTTGTACCAAGACAAGTTGAATGAACTCGGCATCGCTGACAACACAATCTTCATCTTCTGTGCTGACAACGGAACGGGCGGCTACGGGAAAAACAGCACGGACCGTCAAAAGGGAACACACGTCCCGCTGATCGTTTCGGCACCGGGTTTGACGAAACAAGGCGAGCAGGATGTGTTGGTCAACATGTCAGACTTTTTGCCGACGATCGCCGAATTGACCGGGGCGGAACTGCCTGCCGAGTATGAAGTCAACGGCGAGAGTCTGGTTCCGTTTTTATTTGGCGACCGGCAGCAGCATCGCCAATGGCTGTATGGTTACAAGGATGCCGAGCAGATCATTCGCGGCACGAAAGTGATGCGAGATGGTCGAGGCAAATGGTGGGACGTCGAGCAAACGCCCGATGATCTGATCAGCTTCCCACAGATCGAAGACTGGACAACTGTGTCTGCCGAACATCGTGCCGAGCGGGACAAGCTGTTGGCGATCTTGCCTCGTTTCGATCAGAAATTGCATGGGAAGCATGCACCTAGCGTAGAAAATGAGCCGCATCCGCAAGCCGGAGACATGAGAAACGCTGACAGGGGCACGACCTTTGAAGACGACTACGAGGGCCGCGACGAAATCGGCGATCATTACACGACAGCACGCGGTCATGATGACTCATGGAAAGTCAAAGATGGTGTGCTGATTGGGAAGCAGACCAAGGACGACCACGGCGCTGTGATTCGGACCGAGTTGGATTTTGGTGATGTCGATATTCAATTCGACTTCCGCTTTGCAGGCGGCAAAAGTTTTAATCTCGTGATTGACGATGCCCGGGAGAAATCGGTTCACGCCGGCCACATTTGTCGCGCATCGGTGTTTGCAAAATCCCTGATGATTAGTGACGACAAGACGGGTTCCATGAACCTGGAAGTTCGCAAACAACGGCAGGACAAGAATCTTTCCACAGCGGCAACTGCGGCCTTGCAAAACTTGATGGATCAGACTCGATCGTCGGCAAAGGTCACGATCAAGCAAAACGAATGGCATCGACTGCGTATCCGAATTCGCGGCGATGTCATGAAGGCATTTCTTGATGATGACCTAGTCACCCACCTGAAGTCACCGGGCTTTGCCCATCCGACAAAAACGAAGTTCGGATTCACCGTTAACGGGCAATCGATCGAATTCGACAACCTGGTTGTTCGTCAGCTCGACTCCGACAACCGGATTGGCATGTTGCC
Source organism: Rhodopirellula maiorica SM1 (assembly GCF_000346295.1). Classification (GTDB taxonomy): domain Bacteria; phylum Planctomycetota; class Planctomycetia; order Pirellulales; family Pirellulaceae; genus Novipirellula; species Novipirellula maiorica. The sequence continues at coordinate 2,426 of NZ_ANOG01000243.1, forward strand.
GTCCGATGATGAACTCGAAGACGCCGGCCGTTTGCAGCGTCCTGGGATCATCGCTGACCAATTGGATGAATAGCTGCACGTGGCTGTTGATCACAGGAAGATAACATGTTTAATCGCTCCAATGATGATTTTCCTGCCAACATCT
>NZ_ANOG01000244.1 GCF_000346295.1 Rhodopirellula maiorica SM1
CCGTTCCCGAACGACAAACCACTGACGGCGAACCGGCGGGGGATCCAATCTACTCGACGTTGCCACTCGATGATCGCGAGTTCTGCGAAATCATTATCGATTTTGTACGCCGTCTCGATCCTCAAATTGCCGAGATGCGGCGTTTGGTGACCGCGAGCGCAACAAACGAATTGATCGAACTGGCCCATTGGCTAAAAGGAGCAGGGGGAACCGTCGGATACAGTGAATTCACCTCGCCTTCGTCCGCTTTGGTTGACGCCGCACGATCGGGTTCGATGACGGAATGCGAGAAATGTGTCGATGCCATTGCGTCGATTCGCCAGCGATTGGTCGTCCCGGTGTTGGAATGAGTTGCCATACGACGTCGCGGCGTCCGAGGTCGGAATAATCGGAACCATCGGTTCATTTGACCTGATCCAACGATGTTTCCAAGGCCACCGCGTCCTCAATGCCGAGACGAGCTTAGGTGTGAGCCATGCTATAAGAGCTTGAAATTTCTTTAACGCATTGTGACGCCGGCCATGATTAGCCCCATCGCTTCCTCGCCTACGCATCCCCACCCTTTCCCCAAAGCTGCGGTCCCGCTCGGTTCGCACGTTGTCGCAAAAAATGCAGCACAATTATCGGGCAAGATCATGATCGTTGACGACGAGATCGCGAACGTATTGGTCGCCAAAAAACATCTCGAGCAAGCAGGTTACAGTTCGTTCGAAATGACAACCGATTCGTCGGTTGCGCTCAATCTGATCTGCGCCAACCGTCCTGATGTCGTGTTGCTTGACATCAATATGCCCGAAGTCGATGGGATCACGATCCTACGTCAATTGCGTGAACGCCCCGAATTTCGTCATTTGCCCGTGCTGATTCTGACGGCAAACAGTGATGCGGAAGTTAAGCTGAAATGTTTAGATTTGGGCGCGACCGACTTCTTAGTCAAACCGGTGGACCCGATGGAACTTGCACCTCGCGTGCGTAATGCATTGCTGACGAAATCGTTTCAAGACCAGTTGCAAAAACATGCGTCGCAGTTGGAAGAAAAGGTTCAGCTGCGAACCCAAGATCTCGAGCGGTCCCGACGCGAAGTGATCTACTGTTTGGCACGTGCCGCAGAACTACGAGACAACGATACCGGAAACCACGTGATTCGTGTGGGCCGATTTGCGGGGCTGATCGCAGATCAACTTGGACTGCCCAATTGGTATGTCGAAGACGTCGAATTGGCGTCTCAGTTGCACGACGTCGGAAAAATAGCAGTGCCCGACGCCATCTTGCTCAAACCGGGACGAATTGAACCCGAAGAATACGAGTTGATCCGAAACCATCTTCGCAAGGACGGTCCTCGCATCGAGCCGCACAGCGGTGACGATGTCAAAACGATGCGAAAGCACGTGGAAATAGGCTCAAAGATGCTGCAGGACGGAAGCTCGCTGATGCGATTGGCCGCCAGCATCGCCATGACGCACCACGAAAATTTTGATGGCAGCGGCTATCCACAAGGATTGGCCGGTGAAGCGATTCCCTTGGAAGGACGAATCACCGCGGTGGCCGACGCCTACGATGCGTTGGCATCCGACCGACCGTACAAACAGGCATTGCCGCGAGCGACCTGTTTCGAAATTTTAGATCAACAGCGTGGCAAACACTTTGATCCGGCAGTGCTCGACGCCTTCTTTCGCGCATCCCGCGACATCGTCCAAGTGCAAGTCGAGTTCATGGACTTCTGCACGCCGACTAGTGCCTAGGCACGCTGCTGAATTGAGCCTCCCTGCTGGGAGGGTCGGCCGCGAAACGCGGGCGGGGAGGGCTGGTGAATCTCGCTTGCACCGGTCATCCGCTAACACAACGAGCCC
>NZ_ANOG01000245.1 GCF_000346295.1 Rhodopirellula maiorica SM1
CCGGTCAACGCCCGATCAACAGCGTCAAGGTCAACGGCAAACGCACCCACGATTCGACTGCCGGTGCAGTTCCGATGTTCTTTGGCAACATGGTCGGATTCGAATTCTTTGAACCGCAAGCGCTTTCGACGGCAACATACATCGAACGTGACGTCGTGCTAGTGGTCGACCGCAGCGGATCCATGTCCGGTGCCAAGATCGCCGATCTGCGTGATGCCATCAACATCTTTACCAGCACACTCGAAGGCACTCCGGTCCAAGAACAAGTCGGTTTGGCATCGTACAACGACCGAGCCCGAGAAGACGTCCAATTGAGCGACGATTTGAATCTGATCACCCGCGCCATGGCGGCGATGCCCGTCGGCGGGTTCACCAGTATTTCGCGAGGCATGGATGCGGGCCACTCCATCATGAATCGCAGTCGTGACGCCAAATTTGTCGAAAAGACCATGATTGTGATGACCGATGGCAAGCACAACCGTGGACGTGAACCACGTGAATCGGCAGACGAAATTGCTCGCGATGGGATCACGATTCACACCATCACGTTTGGCGCCGGTGCCGACACCACGCGGATGCGAGAAGTAGCAGCGATCGGCAACGGAAAAACCTTTCACGCCGCCAGCGGTGACGAGTTGCGACGTATCTACCGCGAGATCGCGCTGACGCTGTCCACCATGATGACCGAATAATGTTGGTTCTCGTTTGATCGATCCATTTGATCGATCAAAACGAATCCCCCTTCACCCTCACTGTTGTTAGCAGAACCCCATGACCAAACGAAGACAACGACGCCAACGACGAGGCGCAGCCTTGGTGGAGTTTGCAATTGTCGTTCCGATCTTGTTCCTGTTTTTTTTTGCAGCGTTCGAGTTTTGTCGCGCTGCGATGATTCGTCATACCGCCGATAACGCGGTCTACGAAGCGGCGAGAACTGGCATGTTGCCGGGAGCGACCGCGGATGAAACTGAAGCCAAAGCACGAGGCATTCTCAATTCATTGGGTCTAAACAATGTCCGCGTTCAGGTCACCCCCAATTCGATCCGTCGCGATACACGCGAAGTGACCGTGCGAGTGGAAGTTCCGATGGAGGGCAACAGCTTTGTCCCGGTCAAATACGTCCAAGGCGAGATCACTCGCGAATTGACCATGCGTCGCGAAGGCATGAAGTAGACTGCGAAGCCGCAGTTAGTTCGGTACACAAGTCAACTCGGTAAACAGTGACGCCAAACGCTGCGCCGTGATTTCAATCGAGTGCTTTTGGACTACATTCGTGATCCCCGATGCGATCAACTGCTGACGCCGCGAGTGATCTTTAGCCAACAGATCGATGCCACCGGTCAAAGCCCCAGGGTCATTGGCGGGAACGACGATGCCCCCGCCAGTCGACCCCACGAGTTCGCCGAACGCGCCATGATCAGGCAGCACCACTGGCACGCCTGATGCGATGGCCTCGAGTACAAACAATCCCTTGGGATCCTCGTATTCCGTTGGCACACACAATAGATCGAGTGTCCGTAAGAATTCGGCTTTCTCGGACAGCGTGGGGCTGCCGTGATAGGTAAAACGCTTGCTCAAATTCGCCTTGCTTATTCGTTGACGAAGCGATTCCAGATAGGCGTGATTATTCTCACCCAGCCAACCGGCCACCTCCAACGTCAAACGAGAATGTGATTGCTGTGTCGCCAGTTCGATAAACGCATCGACCAACCGGTGCAACCCTTTCTCGGGTGCAACCCGAGCCATGTAACCTAGGCGAAACGTCTCAGGTTCGAGCGACGATGCCGTCCGCGGCGAAAAATGCTGGAGATCTATCGACAACGGAATTGTGGTCAGCTTGGACGACGGAATCTCGAGCAGCGACCCCATCTTGTCGCCATAAAAACGACTGTTGACGACAAATCGATCGACGACTCCCACGAGTTTTCGGCACAGCTGGATCGCTTCGGATCGCGCCGCATCGGGCAAATGATCCAAGAAAATATCATCGCCTTGCAATAACACCACGATCTTGGTGTTGGGCAATCGTTTGCGAATCATCGGCAACGCTCCGCCGATCAACAGATTGCTCAACACCAGCACATCGGGGTGCATCTGCGTGTCGAGCCAATCGGTCAATCGCCCCACCTCTTCGGCTTGCCGTCCCTCGGTCCCTTTGAGCATCGAGATCGCCAGCTCCGCAAGTTTAGCGGCATCGGTCGACATCGCCCGGCTCGTCGCCAAGCGGATCAACGGCGGCCAATCGAGAATGCGTCGAAGCGATGGAGGCACAAACCGAATCCATGGCATCTGCTGCAGCAGGTAGATGTGAATGCCGCCAAAGAAGACCTGCTCTTCCGCGATGCTGGTTTCATCGGTGCGGATCGGTGTGTAAATCGGCTGCAGCACGCAGTCGATTCCGGACGCTCTTAGCACCCGCGCGGTGGCATTGTCGTGCATACAGCTGCCACAATACATGCCGGCGGCACCCGCGGTTAAGAACACCACTTTCATCGTGACACAAAACTCCCGCGGACTGGACTGATCGAACTTTGCCGGATTGTCGTTGATCGCTCTGCGATCAGAACGATCGACCTTTCAAAGATCAACAACATTAATTGGCCTGGATGCGAAACTTCAGTCCCGTGACATTGGATTGCGGATGAGCCTTTTGCAATTTTTTGAGAATCGTTCGCTTTTGAAAATTCAACTCTTGCAGAGTGACCGAATCCGACGCATAGATCTCTAGCACGCCACGTTTCAAATTGCCGATCCGCACACTTGTTCGGATCTGTTCATCAATCAGTGAAATCACGACGTCCTGAATTTCGTTGACCACTGCGACTTGCGCATAGCCACGTCGCGAGATCAATTGGTTCACCAGAGAACCAATTTTCCGCACGCGTGGCTTCTCTTCCGGGGCGGTCATGTTTGCCTTGGAAGACTTCATCTTAATGGGAGCGGGCCTTTTCCGAGGCAATCCGTCGGACAATTTTAACGTTCCTTTGCAACGAGATTTCTGGGCCTTTGCAACGAGATTTCCGAGCCTTTGCCACGAGCTCTTTGGGGAATGCCTGTGCGGCGGCTGATGAAAACCGAGATCTGGGACCAAATCCCTGCGTCCCTTTTGGGGGTTGTCGGTCATTCGATTGGATCGAACAAACAGCGCAGCGACGCTGCCAGTATTGCTTAATCGAGTCCATCAGTACAGATCGTCACTCGATACGCCAACGGAAAAGCCCAATTAGCCAACGCTGTGAAGCATTTACCCCCCGTGTTTTGCGAGGTTTTAGCGACAGGACGCAAGCCCGATGCGATCTACCCTCGACTCTATATGGGTGGTCCGGCGATTTCGAGCCGTTTCTTTACCGCATTGGGCGCGCTGTTTGCGGTCGCCTTTTCAAATGCCCGGAGCCTCACTTTCTCGCTTTCGGGCAACCACAAATTCACAACTTGATTCTCGGACAAGGGACAACTT
>NZ_ANOG01000246.1 GCF_000346295.1 Rhodopirellula maiorica SM1
CATCTTCGACTCGGACGTTTTCCGTGCGGTCCGTGTAGATTTGCAGCTCGCTATTGCCGCCTCCAAACGCGTTGACCTCAACGCCCCATTTGCAGTAGTCCAGCGAGTCGCCGTCGAACTCGTCTTGCCAGACGAGCTTCATTTCTGATTCCGCAGATGCCACTTGAGGCTCCACTTTCTCTTGACCCCAAGCAGGGACAATCGACAAACAGGTGATGGCGGCAAGAAGACCAACGGGATGAAAGGTCTTTCGTTTCATCTTCAGTGCTGCTACGGTTCGACGGATCATGATTTTTCGCTTTGGTTGCGAGGATGGGAACAAAGTAAAGTAGAGGGAACGTTGGATTACGCTGGAGGAGCAAAGTTCACCTCAATGCGTGTGATCTGACCGCGACGACCGAACAACATGTCGGTCTCTGCGGCGGTCATCATCAATCCATCACGGTTAACGGTCGGCTGATCTAAGTAGTGGATGCTGAGTTCATCGTGGTCGCTGGGACGATAAATGATCGGCGTCTGGCACAACGTCATCGACAAAACAACCCGAGGGAACTTTTAATGGACGCGGTGACGATGAACATCGAAAAAGACAAGCTCCGCATCGGTTTGCAGCAGTTCGCTTGACTCGAAAAAGATCGGGTCAAAGTGGATTTGTCCTCTTTCGATGCGGATGCCAAGCTCGTCCCATCGCGAAAGAATGTCCTCTTTGACTTGGCCGGTCATTCCGGGTTGCTGGACGCCGGCGCCCTGTGGGGTGTGTGAATAAGGGTCCGAGGGAAAGGCTCCGTACTGCGATGGAGTTTTGGACAATCCGATCCCATTGCGGATTTCGCGATAGTGCGCGTGCAATCGTCTCAATAGGTCCGGCTCGGACGAAGCGGTCGTGCCACGCACCTGCATGCACTGTTCCATGACGGCCAAAGCAAGTTTGGAAACCATATGCCAGTAGATCGATCCGAGTCCTTCGTAGGCAAAAAAGGTGCCGGATCGCCCTGTGAAGTGTCGGTGCCCAAAGGTTTGTTCAAAGATCTCGTTTAGAAGCGAGCGTTCTTGGGAAACCAATTCGCCGTATTTCGATCGCGGCTGCAAACGATCCAAAGCAATGTTCAAATCGGAAGCGTTGCAAAAGTTGCTATTGAAATGCAGCTCGCCATGAATGTCTTGCTGCACAATCGTGTGGTTTCGGTCATCCAGCAAGCGAGTCAGCAAACGTGATTGGCATGCGTTTTGTCTGGGAATTCGATTCTTTTCCAAAAATCGCGGCAACTCGCGGTCGGGATACAGCATGTAACTCTGCTGATCTTCGCGGTAAATCTTGCTGTGGCGCAAGGCGTCCAGCACGGCGAGCGATTCGAGTGGCGACAACATTCCGCTACTGAGCACTGCGACTTGGCCTTCGAGCATCTCGTACAGATGCGAAAGCGGTGCGGCATCGTCCCTAAGATGCATCAAGTTATACGAATGGTACAGCCCATCGTCGCGGCGGTTGCTGCGAATCGTATGATCGATCATCGTTCGCGCTTGGCGAAAAAACTGAACCAGGGACGCTAACGAGACGGTGTGCTGATCGTCACCAATCCCACCGCTGTACACACAATCACGATATTCTTCGCCGGCGATCGACAGGGCATCAAGAATCTGTTTGCGGCGATCATCTGGGATCGGTCCATTGAATGCATCGGCATGTTGCTCTAACACCTGTTTGATGCGATCGACCAACTGAGAAACGGCTCGGGATAATGCAACCGTTTCCGGGATCGTGTCGCTTGGGCTGGTGAACCAATCGATTAAAAATGTCAGGTAACGACGAAGGTAACATGCGGTGACGACAGACAAACCACGGCCCACCAGTGCATTGTTTGCATCATTCCATTCGGGCCGCTGTGTGTTTAACCAAACCCCGCCTTCGGGAACGAAGTTCGTCAGTTTGGTGATCACGGGAACGAGCAGTTTTTCAATTAGCCCTACGTGGTAGGGTTCGCCATCATCGCCCCACAGCAGTTTGCCGTCACCTCCGATCGATTTGACTCGCTGATCGATCTCGGCAGCATGTTCAAAATCAAAATCAATCGTGACTTGCGGATCGCGACAAATTTGCTCATACGGGCGGATGCGATAAGGGATGTCGGCGTAAGTACAGTAAGGTTGTGATAGACATGCATCTAAGTGGGCTGGAGTCATTGCTCGACAGCGTTCGAGCAGCTTAAGCAAGTAGATGATTTGATGGTCACCCCAGTAACCGATGTTGGTCCATGGATCGTGGGGATCGGGAATCTCCCAGTCGAACCCGTCTTTGGTGACGCGGTAAGGGTTGTAACCGTCGGCCGTCGACGCGTTGACGAAGCGAAGCACCATGCTGGTAGCAAAATGAGGATAGGCGACCGCCAATGCTTCCCAGTTCTGAAAAATGTCTCGCCAATTCCCTTCGTAGCTCAATTTTTCGGATCCGTCTTCGCAGCGAACGTCAATCGAATAGTTGTTCCAGGGCCGAGTCGGATCTCCGTGTCGACGACTAAAGTAGAGAGGCAAGTATTCCGAAGCGATGCGAATGAGATCGGGATCACGTGTTTCCGCGACCCGCAAATTCAATTCGTCCATACGGATCGATTGCGGCAAATCGTTCCATAGTGCCTCGTTACGCTGCTGGGCAAATCGGTTTGCTCGACGCACATGGTCGTGAAAATCGGTGGTGCTGATCTCGTATCCATGAGCGGGAAGTCCGCCACGCATTACGTTAAACAAGACATTGGATTGATGGCGTTGGACACGCAATTGGTTTGCCCCGAGTTGACGGCCATCGGCAGCGGACAAAATTCTAAGGAGTTGCGTTTCGTTTGCCGATGTGTCTTGTTCCAACGCGGCACCGATATCTTCACTGTCGGTCAAACGGTGCTGCAGTTTGATCACGTCGCAGTGATCATTGTTCAGATCCGTGACGATACTCCACCGCACCGGATTTAGCGGTTGCAACTCTAGACGTTTTGATACGAAAAATGCACCGCGGCGTCCTCGTACGTCGGTCTCGGGAACCAACACGGCGCCGTTGCGGACTTGGTCTAGCTGGGCCTCACTCAGTGCAATCACCGGATCGTTTAGCCCGTGTTGCCAAGCAACGGTGGTTCGTAGCCCCTCACTGGGTTCAGCGCGATCGGTGGGAATGGAGCTTAGGTAATACAACGCCAAACTTGCATCAGGCAACCATTCGCTCTTTTTGTAGGCGTCGGCCAAGTTGCTATAACGCAATTGAAAATCTTTACCCAGCCCCGGAGGCAGCAGGTTCTGCAGCCCATCGGTCACATCGACTTGGACCACGACGTCATTCAAATTGACCAGTTCGCAGTTGCGGATAAAACCAAATTCATGGCCTGATGTCCACGTGTAACGAAACACAATGCCGAGCGAATGATGAATTTCTTCGAACCGAATGCGATTGCCAAAGGAGTTCTTGTATAGGTTCTGTGTGCGGACTCCATCGCGAATTGGCGCAGTGGAAAAAGGTTCCCAAAGTACCTCGTCGCCATCCTTGGACACTCGCAGCAACGTCTTGGGGCCGGTATGGGCAGCGGTATCGGCGATCTTGTCGGCAGAGTAATACGGGAAAAGTGCCGAGTCAGGGTTTTGTCGTCCCGCAGTCAACGCGCCACGGCTGGAAATGAACATCCAGTGATCACTCGAGCTGACGGCGCTCATGAAAAATGGCGGCATTAAGTGACTGTTAGATATTTTGTACCACGTCGCTCCCTCGAACTGGACATATTGTCCTGATACGCAAGGCCGTGAGATCGTAGGCGAATGAAGAGTAGTCATATTGCAGCAATGATGAGAAGGTACGTTGTGTTGGATGGAAGAGCATGCAACCCGCGGACTGCGTGCACAGTGCCAAGCGGATTCAGGTGCCGATGTCAGAGGTCGGCTACGCCGATTGCAGGTCCTCCGTCTTGCGGGCCTGCAGCTCTCGTTCGATCTGAACGGAAAGCGATTGGTTGATGTTGTAAAGCAGTAAACAAACCGCCGCGGCAAACAGGAACGTCGCGGGGATCACGCTCATCATCATCCGCAAACCGTCGAGCGTGACGGCCGTTTGTATTTGTTCGACGCCCACCAGCGGTTGTAGATAACCGTAGTAGTCCAGTGCGAATCCGGTCATCGCTGCGCCAACGGCGCAGCCCATCTTTTGTGAAAAGGTGGCGGCGGCAAACACTAATCCGGTAGCGCGACGACCGCCCCGCCATTCAGAGTAGTCCGCGGTGTCGGCATACATCGCCCACAGCAATACCGGGACCGGACCGCCAATGAACGAGGCTGCAATCTGCAGCGCGAACATTGTTTTAATCTGATCCGGTTCAAGAAAGAGGAAACATGCCGTCAGGATCGCGACCCCGACGTTCATCCCAATCATCAGATTTTTTTTGCCAAAGACTCGCGTCAATGGTTTGGTCAATAACATTCCCGCAATCGCAGCGAAACTGCCCAAGACCCAAAACATCGGGGCGAGATCGGCGTTGCCGCAGTAGTACTTGAAGTAATACAGAATGGCACCGCCACGAACAAACAAGCCACTCAGTTGCAACAAGCCAAAGCCAAACAAGACCATCCAGGGACGATTGGAAATCAAGTCATTAAAATCCATTTCCAAAGTGGATGCCTCGGTGACGTCATCAAAGCGGTGTAGTGCGATCTGTCGTACCACCAACGACACCAGACTTAGCAGCACGTAGCATCCGAGGATGGGCAACAGAGTTGTTGTCGAGAAGGCTGTTGCTAAACAAGCCAACAGAGCCAAACCGGCTAGCATCACTTGATGAACGCGAAGGCTCGTCAATACAAATCGCAAGTCGGCACGAAACGTCGACTTCATCGCCACCGCCGGCTGCACGCGTTCCTTGGTGCTGGCAAAGGTGATCAAAAATAGAATGACCGCAGCGACCGAAAAGACCGCCATCGTCCAAAAGAAGCCCATTTGTTCATTGGCGACTACCTGCTTTTCCACCCCATCAATGATGGTGGTCTCGGTGCCGCCAAAATAACGGACCATCCCCAGCGTGCAGTACTGGACGACAATGCCGCCGCAAAATGCGGCAACAAATCGATAAGTCGAGACACTCGTTCGCTCGATCGAATTGGATGAGATCACGCCCATCAACGCTCCGTAGGGAATGTTGATCGCGGTGTAGGCCATCATGACGAGGGTGTAGGTAACGTAGGCGTAAATCAATTTGCCGTTGGGCCCGAGGTTGGGCGTATAGAAAGTCATCATCCCTGTGATTGCAAACGGCACCGCCATCCAAACCAAATAGGGGCGAAAGCGTCCCCAAGCCGTGCGTGTGCGGTCGGCTAGATAACCGACCAAGGGATCGTTGATCGCGTCCCAAATACGGGTGACCAGCATCAGCGTGCCAGCGGACTTGGCGGTCAGCCCGAACACGTCGGTGTAGAAGTAGACCAGAAAAAACTCGAACGTCTTCCAGTACAAGTTCGACGCCGTGTCACCAAGTCCGTAGCCGACCTTTTCGCCGACGCTAAGTCGCTGATCCTCGTCGGATTGCGACTTAATCGGGCCTCGGATCGCTCCCTCACCCGGCGGTTTGGTAGCAAGCGAGCTCGCATCGACAGGTTCAAAAGAGCGTTCTGGCACAGTCATTCCGTTCGATGAGAAGAGTGAAAGGCCGGTGATTTATTCAGTCGGTTGCAGTAAACCGGCGTCGAAACAGCCCTTCGAGGCTCGTAAGGTAACACGAAATGAAACCGGTTGCAAAAAGATTTCGGAAATGCGTCACGAAAATGGGGTTTTGCGTAAAGTTAGAAGAAACCGGTTGCACAAATAGGGGTGAGGTGCGTAGATTTAATGAAACCGGTTGCAGAAGGCCATTTTTGAATGCGAGCCCCAATGAAACTCAACGGAACCACGATCAGCGACATTGCTGCACGAGCCAACGTCAGCAAGAGCACCGTGTCGCGTGTCTTGAACGACAAGTCCGTCGTCAACCACCAGACACGCAAAGTGGTGCTCGAGGCGATGGAGTCGCTGGGCTATCAAGCCAACGCGTTCGCTCGCAGTCTCGCCAGCGGGCGGTCGATGACCGTCGGGGTGGTGACTCAGAAAATTGGTAGCCCGTTTTACGACATGATCATGCAAGGGGTGATCCAAGGGTTCGCCGGCACCGGTTACTCACCGTTGTTCGTGGACGGTCAATGGGAAGAGAGTACCGAGTTGGAAGTCATTCGCACCGTGCTGGGACGAAAGGTCGACGGGCTGCTCTTGCTTGGTGGTGATATTCCTGAGCAGCAGTTAAGCGAACTCAAAGAACGACTACCAACGATTGTGGTCGGCAAAGAGATTCCGGGCTGGGAAAACCAATGCGTCTATATCGACAACGTTAGCGCTGCCTACGACGCGACCAAACACTTGATTGAATTTGGTCACCGTGACATCGCGATCATCAAAGGGATCAAGCAGCATCAGGATGCGGTGCGTCGCTACGACGGCTATGCGAAAGCGCTTTCGGATGCGGGCATTGAACTGGATTCGGACTTGGTGCTTGAAGGAGATTTCTCGGCACAGTCGGGCATCGTGGGGATCAGTTCGCTGTTGATGCGAGGCAAATCGTTCACCGCAGTGTTCTGTGCAAATGACATGGTTGCCTATGGCGCTAGACTAGCTTTACAGCGACATGGGATTCGAGTTCCCGAGGATGTTTCGATCGTCGGGTTTGATGATCAAGGTGAGTCGGCTTTCGTGACTCCGCCGCTGACGACCGTGCGACAACCAGGCGTGGAGATGGGCGTGGCCGCTGCTGCGGGGCTGGTTCAATTAATGCAGGGCAAACCCTGTGAGCTGCCAAAGTTACATGCCGAACTGCAACGCCGTGAATCCGTCGCGAGGGTCTATCGATGATTTCTCAACGCTTTCCCACTCTCCGCTTGGGTGATTCCGCAATGCGTTTGCTTTGTGATTCCGTTTCCCCACAACGTCCACAGCATTTCGTTCACCGAGGAGGGCTCCGATAAAAAGCAAGTTTGCTTCTCTTCGTCTGCTTTTGCGTGCGTGGGCGATTTGTGAGCTGCGACAAAATGTGAATGTTACGCAACGTTTCTCGCTTTAAAAACACGTCGGTGTTTTTCCTCTTTTCTTTACCAAGGCTATCTTATTATGTCACGTCCCCAAACATCCCGTTCGGGCTTTACGCTCGTGGAACTTCTCGTCGTGATCGCGATCATCGGCGTGTTAGTCGGACTGCTGCTTCCTGCGGTCCAAGCGGCTCGCGAGGCAGCGCGTCGAATGAGTTGCAGTAACAACTTCAAACAGATCGGTCTGGCGGTTCACAATTACCATTCCGCTTACAACCAGTTGCCCAAGCAGAAAACGGGAACCGGGTTAGACCCCACGACCGGGGCTTGGTGGGACGGGACAAACGTGACCAACCAAAGTCAACTCAGCTGGCTTGTGCCGATCACTCCCTTTATCGAACAGCAAGCGATTTGGGAACAGATCTCTAATCCGCTCGGTTTCGAATTGAGTGCGGCTGGTGGACTTGTCGCACGAACACCGTCGTGGACCGCGATGGGCCCCAAACCGGGCAGCAACTATGTCTATCCGCCGGGGATGACCGAGTTGCCAAGTTTCCGTTGTCCTTCGGATCCCGGCACAGGATTGCCAGGAATGGGACGCACGAACTATGCATGTTGTCTCGGTGATTCGTTCTCCAAAGCAGAATCCGGAGCGGTGAACCAGACGTTGGTCGTCACGACGGGTGACGCAGAATGGTGTCGCGCCGGTCAACGTGGGGCCTTTGTCGTGCACCAAAAGATGGCGTTCCGCGATATTTTGGATGGGCTGTCCAATACCATTATTGGCGGCGAGATCAATACGGATCTAGGCGATCGTGACATCACGACCGATGCCGCGATCTTCAAGGCTGTCAAAGCCACTCCTTCGATCTGTAAAAGTGATGGATCGGTCGATCCGCAACGTCCTCGTTTCTGGGCCTCGGGTACAAACACGATCATCAAAGCACACGGTTCGATCTACGGTCGTGGTTACCAATGGATGACGGGCGAGCATCTACACACCGGCATGATGACCATCCTGCCACCCAATAGCACGTTGTGCTACCAAGGCGAATGGCCGGGGCAAGAGGGCATTGCACCCCCAAGCAGTCGTCACCAAGGTGGTTGCCATGTGTTGATGGGCGATGGGGCCATCAAGTTCATTACCAATTCGATCGAATCAGGCAACCAGGAAGCTCACATGGTTGAATTCAGCCGCACCGGAATCTCGGCTCCCGGTTCAAAGAGTCCTTACGGATTGTGGGGTGCACTTGGTACCCGAGCTAGTAAAGAGACGGTCAGCGAATTTTAATCCGCTGTTCGGTATTCAAGGTTTCTCGTGCAACCCTCGGTTGCACGAGCTGGCGAATTTATCGCTCGCCACCTCATTTGTTTTAAAATTTTTACTCGATGCAGAATCTAATCATGAAAACTCCACTCACGCACCTGTTTTACACCGCGTTGTTCGTCGGAACGCTCTCGATCACCGGTTGCGGCGATTCTGATGCACCGGCGATCGTGGGCGGCCCGACTCCGGAAATCCAAGCCCAGCTTGACGCCCGCGAAAACGACTACGCAAAATCGATGGCGGAATCAAGAAAAGGGGATCGTAGCCAATAGGACGGAACGTTGATCTCTTTGTCGACAGGGCGGGTCATGAGGACTCGCCTTGTCCTGCCATCGATTGGCACTTCGTCTGAAGCGGGACTCCGCTTTGATTCCACCTCGTAATACCGATGACTCGTCGGGACTTGACGGGGTTTTTTCTATGATGATTCCTGCGGATCGCCCCTCTGCCGATCGTTCTCGGTTGTCTCGGATGATCATTCGTCTGATGCTGATCTGTCTGCTCGCGATCAGCGGCTGCGATCGGCCGAACGATCTCGAATTGGATCCCGGCACTGAAACGCTGCAAGACCCTGATTCGCTCGCGACCCCTGATTCGCTCAGCGCACTGCATGCCGCGATCGACCGTCAACATTGGACAGAGGCATGGGAATTGTCACCCGTCGTGCTGTCTCGCTATCCGGGGGACGCTGATGCGATCGCGTCGGTTGCCCGAGTCGCATTGGAAAACCAGAAACAGGATTTGGCTGGTGATTTGATGATCGATGCATGTCGAGCCGAGTCGCTCTCAAACGCATCGCGGATTCAGCAAGCGATTGCGACACTCGCCGTCGCCGGGCGTATCTATGATGCGATCGATCTGCTTGACGAATGTGTCGATCAATATCCGCAACAACACTCGATGCGTCGGATGTTGTTCAATTTCTATCATGGTGTCGAGGATCATGTTCACGGTATCCCGCACGGACGTGTTCTTGTTCGCCACCGTCAATTTGATCTGCCTTTGTTGTTGGCGCTATGCAGTAGCGAAATTCGCACCGAGAGTGCGGATCCATTGGTCGAGATGGCACGCCGCAACGCTAAGGACAAGCGTCCGTTGATTGCCGAAGCGAAAATCCAATATGATCTTGGCAAAATGGATGATGCGGCGTCATTGTTAGACGACTGTCTCCGCTTTCACCCAAACTACGCCCCGGCGCTGGCGCTGAATTGTCGAGTGTTGTTCGCCCAACATCGCCAAGACGACTTGGTCCAAATTGCCGAAACTCGCGGTGATGAAATCGATCGCTATCCAAATTACTGGATCGCTATTGGGGATTTCGCAAGTTCCCAGCAACACGATGCGGAAGCGACACGAGCGTACTGGGAAGCCACCCGTTGTGATGCCGATGATCGCGAAGCGTGGGTGAAACTGAGTACGTCGTTACGACGGTTGGGGGACTCGCACCGCAATCTTGACGTCAAGGCGATCGCCGCGATCGAAAATCGGGTGATGCAGCTCAGTCAACTCGCTGAATTAAAATCATCGATGACCAAGCGTGATCGTCCTGATCGCGGCACGGCGATCGAGATTGCGACTACGTTGCAACAGCTCGGGAGACTCTGGGAAGCCGAGGCGTGGGCGGCGTTTGCAACCACGTTGGCCGACGACAATAACGTTCAGGTGAACCAAGTGCGTCAATCGATCATCGCGGCGCTTCGCAAGGACACGCCTTGGCAAAGTTTGGCTTCGCACCCGGAACTAACACTCGATTTAAGCGAGTTACCGCTGCCACGATTGGCCAATCCAAATCGTGTTTTGACCAAGCGCCGCTCGTCGCCAACACCCGCGGCGGTGTCCGCCGGTCCACCGTCAACGATGGCGTTGATCGACGAAGCAAGCCAACGCAGTTTAAAATTTTGGGGACGCACCGGTGATGATTTGGATCGGCCGGGGGTGATGTTTTATCAAACGGTGGGATGTGGTGGTGGGGCGATCGATTTCGATCTGGATGGTTGGATTGATCTTTACTTGACCGCCGCCGGCGGAACGCCGTCCAAACGTGATTCGGCCGCGAATGGGTTGATGAGAAACCATGATGGTGTGTTTTCCAATGTGGCGAGTCAAGCGAATGTAGATGACCGAGGGTTCGGACAAGGCGTGGCGATCGGTGATGTCAATGAAGATGGATTTTCGGATATTTTGGTGTTGAACTATGGACCTAACACGCTGCTGGTCAATAACGGTGACGGCACCTTCGCTGATGCAAGCAATCGTTTGGACCACCACAATGTGTCGACTTGGTCGACAAGTGCCGCAATCGCCGATTTAGACGCAGACGGTTTAGCGGACCTTGTGATCGTGAACTACTGTGGCGGGATGAAACCGGTTTCCGACATCTGTCGTGACCTGGACTCTGAGATCGCGAGAGCCTGCTCGCCTATCGTTTTTCCCGCTGCGGTCGATGGGTTCATGAAAAACCGCGGCGACGGGGACTTTGTTGATCAGACGACTCGGTGGAATGCGAGACCCTTGGTGTCTGGACGCGGACTAGGCGTGACCGCAGGCGAATTCGATCACCAAGCGGGCGTGGACGTGTTTGTCGCCAACGACATGACCAGCAACCATTACTGGAGCCGCAGCAACGACTCGCAATCCGTCGCCGATTTTCAATTGACCGAATCTGCAATTTTACGAGGTCTTGGATCCGACGACCGCTCCGCGGCTCAAGGTTCGATGGGCATTGCGGTTGCCGATTTTGATCGCGATGGTGGCACCGATTTCTACGTCACAAATTTTGTCAACGAATGCAACACCTATCATGTGCAAGAGCGAGGCGGGTTATGGCGAGATCAAACGGCAATCCACCAGCTTTACAAGCCGACGCTTCCGATGGTCGGTTTTGGCACCCAAGCGGTCGATCTCGATAACGACGCGGTTCTCGAATTGGTGGTGTCCAACGGACATGTGGATCATTATCGCAGTGGCGACCATGCCAACTTCTATGCTCAACCGATGCAGGTGTTTCAGCGACGTCGGTTCATCCACGGTGCATCCGACGGCGAGTTCGTTTCGATCGCCGATCGGATCGCTGGCGATTATTTGAAGTCGCCTCATGTGGGACGTGCCTTATGGACGCTGGATGCAAATCGTGATGGACGCACTGATTTGGTGGTAACACATCAAACCGAGCCTGTTTCGCTGTTGATGAACCATTGCGATCCTGCGGGGGATTGGTTGCAGTTGCAACTCGTCGGTCGCGATTGCTCGCGCGATGCAATTGGTGCCAAAGTTAATATCCAAGCGGGCGATCAACAGTGGACTGTGGGGCAATATTCGGGTGACGGGTTTCTATGTAGTAACGAGCGTGTGATCCACGTCGGAATGGGCAATGCAAAAGACGATTGCGTCGTCGTGGTGAGCTGGCCCGATGGTCAAATACAGCGATTCCATCAGCTTGCCGTCAATGCTCGCTGGTTGCTCGTACAAGGAGACGCGGACGCGTTTAGGTGTCAATGATGCGAATCTTCATTTCCGGTTCTAGCCACATTGATTCGAGGCCGCGCAGAATCGCGGTTCTAACGCTTTCGATCGACTGCCGACAATTGTTCGGCCTTTGGTTCGCTGCACTTTGCCGGCCGGACGCGTCTTGCTGCGGTTGGAGGGGCGTTTTGGTTTGTTTCGCCATCACCGCGGGGTTGTTGGGGTGTCGCGAGGCAAACGAAGCCGTCGCGACCATCGATTCGATCGCTAGCCAGGCGGAATCCGCACCGAAATCAGCTCCGACGCAATCACAACGTATGCAGTCGGCCGGACGGTTGATCGAAGCGGGGGCCACCTCCGAAGCCTCGTTAGTGATCCGGGATCTGTTGATTGAGGACCCTGATGATTTGCAGTTCAATACGTTGATGCTGCGAGTGATGGTCGCAGAACAGGATATCGCCGCAGCGGTCGCGTTGTTGGATCGGATGGCAGATGTGCATCCCGCTCGCCATGACGATCTGCATGCGCATGCGGCAAACCTGCTGTACCACGACGGAGCGGTCGAGCAAGCGATCGATCGTCTCGAGTCACTGTTGACGCGGTCCCCAGCGTTCCACGAGGCGCGGCGACGGTTGGCACAAATGCTGAACCAACAAGGATACATGTTTGATGCAAATGAACAGATTCGAATTCTGATTCGTGGCCATGCGATGACGCTTGACGAACTGGTTAGTTTGATCTTTCCCGATCGGTCATGGATTGCGGTCAAGGATATTCCGCAGGATCGCAGCGAGTGGCCGACACATCAATGGAGCGTGATGAAAGTCGCGTCGGCCTATCGCATCGACGGGAATCCACGTCTGGCGCTGCAGTGTTTGAGCGAGCATGAATCGAACGATGATCGAACCGACCCAGCGACTGAATCACTGCGGGGCCGTGTGTTGGCCGACGCGCAGATGTACGATCGATTGCGTGATTGGGTTTCGTCGGCGCCAACGCGATGCCAGCGATATCCCGACTACTGGATCGCTTGCGGCAACTTGGCGATCCACGACAAAGACGACGGTGCGATCGCTTGTTTTACCAACGCGATCCAGAGGGAACCGCACAGTTTAGACGCTCACTATGGAATGATTCAGTCGCTTGAAAATGCGGGCCGCATGCCGCAAGCCGAGTTGTTTCGCAAGCGATCCCAGGTGCTCGATACATTGGGGCACCAAGTCCGGAAAATCCGCGATTCGACGCAGCCAAATCCACAAGATTTTGTCGATTTGGCGACCGGCTTGATGAGCGTGGGACGCTCGATAGAGGCGATTGCATGGCAGGAATTTGCCTTGGCCCTGTTTTCGCCGCGTTCACCTCAGCGTCATCAGATTGGCAGCTACAAGGCACGCGTGCTGGCCGAGTTCCCCTCCGGCAATGACGAAGCCACTGTTTTGTGCGGGCTCGATTTAGGATCGTTGCCATCAGTGGATCGATGGTTAGCCACGCTAAAGCCTGAGTCATCTCATTCGGCAACGACGATCAAAAGCGTCTCGCATGCTCTACCCTCTCGAGCCGTTATTCCCCAGATCAATGCTGTTTTCCAGAACGTCGCCGAGCGAGTCGGGATCGAGTTTCGTTATCGCAACGCTGCCGTTCCGGTCGAGCGAGAATTTCAGATATTTCAAGCCTTCGGTGGTGGAGTGGCATGTTTGGATGTCGACCGTGACGGAAGCGTCGATTTCTATTTTGGGCAAGCCGCGACCACGCCGCCCGATGGAATCGCGACTTTTTCCAACGCATTGTTTCGAAATCGCAACGGCCAATTTGCAAACGTCATCGCCGAGGCTGCTGCTGATCATCGAGGATACACCATGGGAGTGACCGCAGGGGATTGGAACCAAGACGGTTTCGCCGACCTGATGATCGGCAACTTGGGACGAAATAAGCTGTTGATCAATCAAGGCGATGGCACGTTCCGGCCGGCTGCCGATAACTCGCTTGCGGAGGTGTCTTCGTTTACCAGCAGTGTGGCGATCGCGGATGTGACGGGCGATTCGCTTCCGGACATCGTCGAGATCAACTATCTGGATGATCCGACCGTTTTTGATCCGATCAAATATGACGCCGATGGCAAGCCAATCTCGTTGCCGGGGCCTTTGCAGTTTCAGCCCGCGATGGATCGCGTATGGGTTTCAAAGGGTGACGGATCAATGGTGCCAGAGCCGCTCGGGGGTCAAGTCGCCGCGGACTATAGCACAGGACTTGCGCTTTTGGTCACCGATCTTGACCAGACACCTGGGAACGACGTATTTGTTGCAAACGATCTGCGAGCGAATCAATTGTGGGTGCGACGCGATCCCGATGATTTGCGTTCCGCCAGGGTGGATGTCGCGGTGACGCGGGGTGCGGCTTACGGAAGTTCCGGCAAACCGATGGCGTGCATGGGAATTGCTGCGGCCGATTTCGATGGCAATGGACGAACCGATTTACATATCACCAATTTCGAAAATGAATGGTCCAATCAATACATGCAGAACGAATCGGGCGTGTTTGTCGATTCAGCGGTGCCCTATCAATTGGATACGGTGTCACGAAAGATGTTGGGGTTTGGCACCCAGGCCATCGATTACGATAACAACACGGTGTGGGATTTGATCGTCGGCAACGGTCACATCGAAGATTTGAGTGCCAAAGGAAGTTTGTTTGCGATGCCCACGCAATTGTTGGCGGGACGAGGCAACGAATTTGTTTTGCAGCATGTGTTGGGCGACGACGAATACTGGAGCGGGATGCATTTTTCGCGAGCGATGGCAAAATGCGATTTCAACCGTGATGGACGCGTCGACATCGTGATCACCGATTTGAAGCAGAATGCGGTCTTGCTCGAAAACCAAACTCCCACGGCCAATCATTGGCTACAGCTCGAGTTGGTTGGCACAGTGTCCGAACGGGATGCGATCGGAGCACGGGTGACTGTCGAGTTCACCTCACAATCACTCACGCAAACGGTCAACTCCGGAGACGGCTATTGTGCCAAGAACGAGGCGGTTCTGCTGTTTGGGCTTGCCGGTGCCGATTCGGCTGATCGGGTCACCGTGCTGTGGCCAAGCGGTCGAGAGCAGGTTTTTACAAACTTAATATGCGAGAAGCGTTGGCTGTTGATCGAGGGTGAATCGGCTTGGGACACTTCGCTACAATAGCGGTTCACAAAAAGTTTTTTACTTCGTCGTCCCATTTCCAACCGAGCCGTTGTATATGAAAGCTGCGTTTATTCAGCAGACAGGTCCTGCTTCGTCGATCCAATATGGCGAATTGCCGACGCCGGAAATAACCGATTCTCAAGTGCTCGTGCGTGTCGGTGCGGTCTCAGTGAACCCGATCGATCTTTACATCCGCAGCGGTGCGGTGGCAGCAGAGTTGCCAAGTCCCTACATCATCGGCTCGGACCTTGCCGGTACCGTCGAAGCGGTGGGGGCGAAAGTGACACGGTTCAAAGTCGGCGACCGAGTTTGGGGAGTTCAGCAGAGTTCGGGAGGTCACCAAGGGACGTTTTCACAGTGGTGTGCGATGGATCCGCAGTGGCTGCATACGACCCCCGAGGATGTTTGCGACGAAGACGCTGCCGCAATCGCGTTGGTCGGGATCACGGCTAACCTAGGAATGATTCGCGAAGCACGTCTGCAGCCGGGTGAAACGATCTTTGTCCATGGCGGTACCGGCGGCGTCGGATCGGCGGTGGTACAGATGGGCAAAGCCGTCGGTGCACGCGTGATTGCCACCGCCGGTGGCGAAGAAAAGGCAGAGCGATGTCGTGATCTTGGCGCGGACATTGTCATCGACTATCGCAAAGGGAAGGTGGCTGAGCAGTTGCAGCAACACGCTGCCGAGGGAGTCAACGTGTTTTTTGAAACGTTGCGCGAGCCCGATTTTGATTTTGCCATTGCCGCAATGGCGCCGCGTGGCCGGATGGTGGTGATGGCTGGCCGCGACGCGAGGCCTGAATTCCCCGTCGGACCGTTTTATGTCAAAGGCTGCTCGCTGCACGGATTCATGTTGCTCAAAGCGAGTGCGGAAGAACAACAAGCTGCCGCCGATGATATCAATCGCTGGATGGCGGCAAAACAGCTTCGCCCGCTAATCGATCGAGTAATGTCGCTCAGTGAAGCGGCAGAAGCACACGCGTTGCAAGAAAAGCAAACGCTCGAAAACCAAAGCAACTTGGTTGGCAAGTTGGTGTTAACGCCGTAGTGGATTCCATGCCCACGATTCCTGTCGCCCTTTGGGGCTTTGCCATCGTGTTTGTGCCCGTGGTTGCAGCGTGCCGTCCCTTCGGGGCGTGCGGTCATTAAGTGGCGGAAGTCACGTATTTCCGTCGGGCTAGCCCCGGCGGAATAACAAATGGCAACTACCAGTTGTCGCACCGACCGGGGACAAGCCCGGCGGAAGCGAGGGGAGCCAGACTTTCAGCACTTTCAAATCGCAGTCGCCTTCGCGACTGACCACTTAATAATCCTGTTCGTTGTCGCTTGCTTTGCATGAAGCTTGCCAATTTTCGAAAGCTTGCTTCATGTTTTCCACTCGTTCGGCATTTCGATCCGCCAAATCGTGAGTCTCGCTTGGGTCTTGGGCCAAATCATACAATTCCCATGTCTTGCCATTGTCGCTGCTGATGATTTTGTAGCGACCTTGGTGCCATGCGAGCTGTTTGCGAGATTGGAATCCGATCGGTTTGCTCCGTTCAGACTTTGGGCTACCGATCACGGGAAGCAATGAGACGCCATCGATGGGGCGCGAATCAGGATATTCCATCTGCAAAGCGTCCAACACCGTGGGCAGATAATCGCTGGTCACGGCGGGGAAATCAGTCGACGTGCCTGGGCGAGTATGCCCCGGCCACACCAGTATTCCTGGCACGCGAACGCCTCCCTCGTACAACGAACGTTTGCGACCGCGGAAATCACTTGCCGAGCCCGGTGCTTTTCCGGTCTGTCCTTCGGGACCATTGTCACTGCAAAACCACAACATCGTGTTGTCGGCAACCTTCAACTTTGCAAGTTCTGCTCGCAATCGGCCGACCTGTTCATCGAGCGCCGTGACACATCCGTAGTAGTTGCGTTCGAAAACGTCGTGATTCTTGTAATGCTTGGCGTGTTCCTCACCCGCGACCACGGGCAGGTGCGGCGCGTGGAACCAGACCGCCGCGAAAAATGGCGTCTTCTTAGCTGCTGCGTTTTCGATGAAGGGAATGACGCGATCCATGATGATGCGGGAATCATCACCTTGCAAATTTTCGGTGACGGAATTGCCGTCGTGATCCCAGTAGTGTGTGCCGTAGGGCTTGGCGTTCTTTTTGTCGGTAATTGCGTCCCAGTAGCTGTTGTTTTTGGCATCACTAGGTTTGATCATCGGATCATAGGTGGGAACTTTCGATTCGGTGACAAAGCTATCGTCGTAACCATATTGTCGCGGCGGCGAGAAATGTTTGGATCCCTTGGGACCACCTCGATTGGCATCTTTTACCGTTGTCGTTAGCGTGCCAAGATGCCACTTGCCAAAATGCCCGGTTGTATAGCCTTGCGTTTTCAGCAGTTCCGGTAGCGTGATTTCCTCCTTTTTCATGTGCCCGGTATTCGCGTAGTAAATCCCGTAGCGATTCGGATGTCGCCCCGTCAAACAACTGCCGCGCGTGGGGCTGCACACCGGTGCGGCTGCATAGAATCGATTAAATTTCAATCCGTCGGCTGCCATCGCATCAATGTGTGGCGTTTGAATCGGCGAGTCGCCGTTATAGCATTGAGGATCACCGATCCCCAGATCATCACACATGACCAAGATGACGTTGGGTTTGTCCGCAGCCGTTGTTTCAACGACCAACAAAGCCACTAGCGAAAGTGCAAAGAGAGAGCGCATCGAGTTTCCTTGTTAAGTTTCGTTTCCAGACATCGTAAGTCGCTTGCTGAATTTACAGCGGTTGCGGAGGCCCAGCCGGTTTGCCGGTTTGTTTGTCAATCGGATATTTGGGTTGCCAAGTCGAATGACGCTGCGTTAGCCAGTTGTCGATTTGCTTGGAAATCGTCGAGGCAATTTCGGGGCGTGTCTGGATCAAGTTCTTGCTTTCGCCTTGATCGTCACTCAAACAATACAGTTCCCATGACTCGGTCTCGTAGACATACATCAACTTGTAACGTCTATCATTGATCTCTGCGATTGCACTGACCGCTGGTTCGGCCCGTTTGTCCATATAGCCGGGGAACAGATAGAAAATGGTACTTCGTGGACGCTGCGTGTTTGGGTTTCGCAATACGCTGGCAAACGATTCGCCATCGAGCGGATGTTCTTCGGTGGGCGGAACCCACTCCTTTCCGGCTAACTCGAGATACGTTGGATAGTAGTCAACCGAATGGACGTTATGATCGGTGACCGAGTCGGCGGGAATCACGCCAGGCCAATACGCGATCAAGGGAACCCGAATGCCCCCTTCGGTCAGCATTCCTTTTTCGCCTCGCAGCGGTTCGTTGTCCGCATGAGTGCCACCGTTATCCGAGGTGAACAGAATCAGCGTATTCGCCGCGATGCTGTCGTCATGATTGCCGTCACCATTGGGATCCTCGATCGCTGCCAGCATTCGAGCCAAGTTTTCATCAACGCCTGCGATAAAGCCGACATACTCGGCCATTTTTTTGTTGATGCCGGCAACGCGATCGATGGCTGCTTGTTTCAAGTCGGGGCGAGCGCGAACAGGTCCATGCACCGCGTAAGTATGAAATTGCAAATAGAAAGGTTTGTCACCACCGGCAAGCGTTTTCAAGGTGTCTTGCATCGCATCACCTAATGCGTCGCTAATATGTTTGGGAGTGGCCAGCAGCGAATCCGGCAGACCTCGCTTCGTCAAATAGGCATCGTCATACGGCGCCGCATAGCGATCAAAATGACCGAGTCCGACGCCTTTGAATTTCCATTCGCCGTTTTTCTTTGAGGCAAAACAGGTGGGTTGATGTCCTTGGCTAAAGCCGCCCAGATTGATGTCGAAGCCGACATTCTCGGGCATCGTCTCGTCGCCGCGATGACCCCCAACGTGGAATTTGCCGATGTGAGCGGTGGCGTAACCGTTTTGCTTGAGCGCCTCGGCAACCGTGATCGCAGCAGCAGCAACATCCTCGGATTGCTCGGGCCCTTTGAAACGGGCCGCTTCCTTTTTAATTCCCCCTCCGCCAAATCGGTTCAGGTTATTCACCACGTAGACGTTGTTGTTGACGCGGGCTGGATATTGACCCGACAGCATCGCCGCACGTGTGGGAGCACAGTTGGGTTGTGCGTAAGCATGTGTGAAACTGAGCCCGCCAGCGGCCAGTTTTTCGAGCGTCGGAGTTTGGTAGATCTTCTTTGCGGTGCCCATCGTCGCTTGATTAGCACTGATGTGATTCCATCCCAAGTCGTCGACCATATAGACGATGATGTTGGGTTTGGTTTCCGCCGGGCCAGGGGGGGCGTTGGCCGCGAGAATACGCGACTGCGTTGCCGTATTCAGCGCTACGAATGACGTCAGGAAGGAGAACAGAAAAACGGGTGAACGGGGGCTACGATTCACAAGGGACCTCGGAAAAGATTTCGAAATGATGGTGGGAGCAGCGAGCCGACGGGGTTGAGGGGGCTCATTGTATCCTGCGGCATCTGCGGTTGCACGGATCTGACCAAGTTTGGCCACGCGGTATGCGATTTGCTTTTGATTTTAAGCAACTTGTCTGATCTTACCCGAGAAAAGTCTTATGTCTGACTACACCAAGTTGCGGACGGAACTCGAAACACAACTTCAAGAGCTCGTGGCTCGAGCCGAAGGGATCGACAATGATCTTCGCCAACCGGGCGACGATGATTGGGAAGAGCGGGCGTCAGAATCCGAAGGGGACGAAGTCCTGGCCTCGGTAGGCGATCTCGCGATCAATGAGATTGAACAAATCAAGCACGCACTGCACAAGATGGACGAAGGAACGTATGGCAGGTGCACTCGCTGCGGCAAACAAATACCGCCAGAGAGGCTTGAAGTGGTTCCGTATGCCACAACTTGTACCGGATGTGTTTGAAAACGTGGTTTCGGCACGATCACGCAGCGAATCCGACTTATAGCCAATCCAACGTGTAGCGGAGACTCGCATGAGAACTCGATTGACCTTATTGGCGTGTGCGATCGCGATCGTCCTGATACCTGCGACGTTTTCTCGGTCTGATGCGACGGAACAGCCTGAGCGTCGGTCGGAGATCCAGAAAAGCGACATGCAAAAGAAGCTGGACTATTCAAAAAACATCCTGGACGGCTTGGTGACCGAAGATTTCGACAAAATCATCGCTAACGCCCAATCGCTTAACACCTTGGGGAAACGCAAGTGGATGCAGAATGATTCGATTGCCTACCGCACTCAGAACCAAGTGTTTTGGTTTACCACCGGGACGCTGATCACGGCGGGTGAACAAAAGAATCTAGACGGAGCGATGCTCTCGTATACCCAGATGATGCACGCCTGTGTCAACTGTCATCAGCTGATCCGACGCCAATAAAGGTGTTGATGTCGGGCGGCAAGTCAAGCGAGTGGCACGTTTGGCGTGTGCGGGTGGGAGCAATGTGGCTCGAAACCGCGCGCACTACGAAGAGCTCGGTTCGTGCGCCGTTGCGGCACTGGTTGCCGGAGGTGGTAAAGCTTGTTTTTTGGGGGGCCTTGGTTTAGCCGATTGCGAGCGTGCCTGCGATTTGCGTTTGATGCGCTAAGTCACCGTCCCGGTTGGTCCGAGGCATTCGATTGGGGAACGGCGATCGATGCTCGTGGCGAAGAACTGTGTCGATTACTCTCCGAACCGACAACCTACGTCTACGTTGCCGGGCTTGAAATCATCCGCGACCAACTCAACGAAGTGATGGCAGAGATGGCGGGTTCGAACCAGACATGGTTCCGCTGGAAAGAGGATCTCGTAGCCGAAGGCCGCTGGATTGAACTGCTGTATTGATCCTGTCGAATTAGTCTTCCAAACGGGTTGGAATGCTTGACTCCGCAGGTACCGCGGTCAATGGTTTGCCCGTTACCTGCGCTCGCAGGTCTAGCTCGGTCGACGTGGTTTCACTCACGACGGGATCAAGAGGGATTTCCACGGCAACGATCACTTGCTTGGGCGTGATCTCGACGACCCGTCCCTGAGGCAGGATATCTCCGACGCGAACCAATTTCGATCCGATCACCGCGATGCGTCCTGACGTGTTTTCGTAAATGATCTCGACTTCATCGTGAGGCCGATGTTCGATCGTGGTTTGAGGTTCCACCGGGGTGGGCTCGATCACCACGGGCGTCGCAACCACCTGCGGGACTTCCGGCTTTTCCTCTTCTTTTATCGCTACTGGCGTCTGTGCTTTGACAAAAATGGTTTCAAAGGGATTGGTCGCTAAGACGTGGTCGAGATTGACATCCGGCCAATCCGCAGCCGCAGCAAGGTTGTCGGATGATTTTCGAAACGAAGCCTTGGTGATCGCCCGACTTTTTCGCAGTGACGGAGGCATGTCAAATTCATCGCTTTTCTGCTCGGGAGAAAACAGCACAAAACCCAACACGCCGACCAGCACGACAATTAAAGCCAACTTTTTCGGAGTCAGACTCGATGTTGATAGAAATTCACTTTGGCTCATTGCAGTTTCCCTGCCGCGGATAGCTCTGGATTCAAATCGAACAGCAACCGCAATTGACACTCTGCCGTGAACGCTTGCTCGCTGCTTCGGGGGGCTGTCACACTTAACCGGGCGATGCGATAGCTTCGCGGCAGTTGCTGAAGCCCGTCTAGAAATCGACAAAACCCGGCGTAGGAACCTTCTCCGACAAAGCGAATGTCCATCTCGTGGTGCAGCGATTCGCTGACCACCGCACCGGGACGAAAATCACGGATCTGAAACTGGCTCGCTTTGGCCAGTTCCGAAAGTTCGCTGAGAAAGTTGATCTCGCCGGCCTTGGCAGGGATTTTCGTTTTGAACTCGGAGACACGTGTCGCAGTGGTTTGAACTTGAAGTTCGGTTTCTCGATGCGACGCGTGAATGTCGTCGCTCTGCTGCAGCAGCGCCACCGACTCGGCTTGGACAACGTCGTTTTGCATTCGCGTTGCCTGCAGCTCCTGGCGGACCATCACCATCAATATCAGAATCACTAACACTCCGGCGATACCTCCGCCATGCAGCATCAGGTTGCAGGATCGTCTGCTTTGAAAAATTTCGTTCATGTTCCCGGCGACTCCGCAAATTTGCACTCAATTTGGAATTGACGACCGTGCGTTTCGTCAATTTGATACATCAGCGACGACTTCAGTTCGACTAGGTGAAACACATTTGATTTACGTAACGATTCGACGAAACTAGCCAAGCTTTGGTCGCCATCGGTAACGCCTTGCAACGAGATGCTGCAAAGGTAGGTGGGCAACGATGCCGCAGCGGCCCTCTTGGAAT
Source organism: Rhodopirellula maiorica SM1 (assembly GCF_000346295.1). Classification (GTDB taxonomy): domain Bacteria; phylum Planctomycetota; class Planctomycetia; order Pirellulales; family Pirellulaceae; genus Novipirellula; species Novipirellula maiorica. The sequence goes on from NZ_ANOG01000246.1 coordinate 22,314, forward strand.
TTTCTCGGTTTCGGTTGGACGATAATTGCATTCGCTCGATTTGAACTTTGCCGCTACTGGATTTTGCAGCTTCGCCTAGAATCGCCAGTAATGCGAGTGATCGGTCGGGGATGCAAATTGATTCGAGCACGTCGACCTCTTGTTGCAAGACATCGAGCCGCGAATCCAAGCTGGCGGTTTGAACCTGCAGTTGTTGCAGCGGCTGAATTTGGTTTGCCAATACGTCGAGCTGCAGTTGGCTGTGTTGGACGTCGCGATAGTTGCCAGCCATGACGACGATCCCAGCAATCAATAGTGCAGCCCAAACCAACGCCCACTGACGTAGGCGTCGACGCACCAACATCTTGATCACAAGTTTTTCGGGCAACAGATTTATGAACATGATCGTTGCTCCCAACGCAGGGCCGACAATGCCGCGGCGACTCCGAATTGAGCGTCATCCGCCGCCTCGTGCGGTTGGCTGGTGGGCAGACACCATGTCGATGTCGGAATCCCAAGCTGTTTGCTAAGACCTTCGGGCAGATGACGAATGGATGCTCCGCCACCGAGCAAGACCAATTCCGATGGACTGCGAACGCCAAATTGTTGCACTGCATATTGGAGTGTCCGTTTCAGTTCGTTGATCAATTTTGCAACGGGTTGCTCGAGCATCTGAGCTGGTCCTGAAACGAGCGTTCGCTCCGCTTGGTCCGGCGGTGTGACCGCATAGCGGATCAGCAACTGCATCGCTTGGTCGTGTGTCAGATTCAATGCCTGCTGTACCGGTTGCATCAACGTGCGAAGTCCACCGCCGCGTAGCGGACGCGTGTAGATGGGTTGGCCATTGACCACCAAAACAAAGGTAAATTCGCTGTCGCCGAGGTCCAGTGCGACGATGGGTGTCGCAGAGATGCCGTGGATCATCGTGACCGCACGAGCAAGTGCACAAGGTAATCCATCGAGAACTTGGCATTCATAACCGGCCGACGTCAGATCCTCGGCCACCCCCATGGCAAGCGTGGCCGGCATGCGTAACGCGGTGACGTTGGACGCTTGATCCGCCGCTTCGTTGGTACTCCAGAAATCGAAAACATAGTCGGTCTCACCGATATCGTCGTCAGCGGCAAGTTCTTCGCAAACCATATCGCGTGTTTCATCGTGGGACGCCGCGGGCAATTCAAGCGATCGCAGCGAATGATACGACATTGAAACGACGGCTGCGCATTCGGAGCGGGTAAACAGTCCTCGCAGTTCGGCGAGCCGCAGATGTTTGTCTGCAAGATTGATCGGTCTTGTGTCGTGATCATGCTGTGGGGGCTGTTCGCGACGGACGCACCAACGTTGGCAAATCTGGTAGCGGTCACCGGATCGTTGGACTTGCGCCAACTTGATGGACCGACTGCCAATATCGATTCCGATCCAACCTCGCGGTGTCGATGCAAATCGAGGTTTCGCACGTTGCTGCAATGTCGTCAGTACGGACATCTTGACGATTCCTTTATTGAGGCATGGACGAGACGTCCAGCAGTGGAAGGATGACCGAAAATGCCACGCCAGCGACCACCATCCCGAGGAAGACAATTACGACCGGTTCGAGCAGTTTCACTAAGTCACGCAGATGGCGTTCGCCTTGATCCTCAAAATACTCACCGACCATTTTTAGCACGTCCCCGAGCTTGCCTGTCTTTTCTGCTGTGGCAACCATTTGTGCCGCTCCGGACGGCAGAAAGGGCGACGACAGCAAAGTGGGGCCGAGACCTTCGCCACGAAGTACCTCGGATTCAAGCCGCTCATACATCGATCGAAACAAAGTGTTGCTTGACGCGGATCGGCACAAACGGATGCTTTCAACGAGAGGAACCCCACTACTAAGCATCGTCCCCAGCAGACGAAACGTTCGTCCCGTTGACAGCGAACGTGTAGCTTTTTTGGCAAACGTAAAATTCAGCGAAGCGTAATCCCAGGCGTCGCGGATGAAACTCGCGTTTCGAAGCGAATATGCGACAAATGCCAGTCCGAGAAACCCCGCACCAAGCAACAGAAAATGGCCGCGTACGAATTCACCCATGCTTAACATCAGCTGGGTAAACGGCGGCGGTGCTTTTTCCAAGTCCGCAAATACCTTTGCGAATTGAGGAAGAATGAAGAAGAACAGCACGAATAGCACCACCAGTGTCACGACACAGAGTACCAAGGGATACATCAATGTCGACACGACGGTTTGTCGCATCCGCAAATCGCTTCGTAGCAAATAAGTCAACCGCTCGAGCACCTCGGTGATCGAACCGCTCTGTTCGCCCGCGGCGATTCCGGCAATAAACGTTTCATCGAAGACATGAGGATGTTTTCGCAATGCGTGTGCGAATGTCGATCCGCCTTCGATGTCATCGCTAACGCGGGTCATTACGGTTTGCAGCGCGGGGTTGGTGCATTGGCCGGCAACCGATTTAAGAGCTTCCGAAAGATCCACGCCCGATTGGCTCATGATCGTGATTTGCGACAACATCATCACAATGTCGTTCTTCTTGATGCGATTGCTCAACGAGAATGATGCCGGACGTACTGCTTTGACTTGATCGGCACCGATTTGCAGCAAGAACAATCCCTGTTGCCGCAGTTGGGAACGTGCTTCGGCCAACGAGTTCGCTTCGATCTCACCGACGGTGATTTCGCCGCTGCGCTGTTTGGCTCGGTAGTTAAATTTCATGCTAGGTTCCCTCTCGGTTTAATCGACGAAAGCCACTCTCGCTACTTCTTCGAGACTCACTTTGCCTTCCTCGGCTAAACGCATCCCCTCATCGACCAAAAACGTCCCGGAGCGTTTCAGATGTTGATTGCGAATCGCTTCAATATCGGCGCCCGCCGAAATGATTTCACGCATTTCGCGGTCGACGCACAACACTTCGTACAGCCCGGTACGACCCCGTGAACCGGTGTCGTAACAATTGCGACACCCTTCGCCGCGAACAAACGTACGACGCCGGTCCCCTTTGTATTGAAACGAATCAAGCATCTCGGGGCTGGGAAAGTAGGTTTCTTTGCAGGTCGGACAAACCATTCGCACCAAACGTTGTGCGATGACGCCTAACAACGCCGCGCCAATTTTGAACGGTTCAACGCCCATGTCGCGAAGCCGCGTCACGGCGCTGAAACTATCGTTGGTGTGCAGCGTGCTGAGCACCAAGTGACCGGTCAAAGCGGCTTGGATCGCAACTGCGGCCGTTTCCGCATCGCGAATTTCACCGACCATGATCACGTCGGGGTCTTGCCGCAGAATCGCTCGCATCGCTCCGGGGAACGACATTGGTTTATTGCCGCCCACCGGAACTTGCACGATTTGGTTCAAGTCGTATTCGACCGGATCTTCCACCGTAACGATATTGCGTTCAACCGATTTGATTAATTCGAGTGCGGAATAAAGTGTCGTCGTTTTGCCGCTGCCGGTCGGTCCGGTCACCAACACCAAACCATGAGGCCGATGCAACATTCCTTTGACGTCGCCCAACAATTTCGGAGGAACGCCCAGTTCATCCAAATTGAATGTCACGTTTTGGCGATCGAGAACACGAATCACGACCTTTTCACCGTGATTGGTTGGCAGCGTCGAAACCCGCAAATCGATTTCACGGCCTTCGACCGTCAAGTGGATACGGCCATCTTGGGGGATGCGGTGTTCGGCGATGTCGAGTTTCGCCATCACTTTGAGTCGCGAGATGATCGCCGGGTGAAAGTCGCGGCGAGGTCGTAGCGTTTCACGCAACATGCCATCGACACGGAAACGAACCGACGTGCATCGCCCGCCCGGTTCGACGTGGATGTCACTCGCTTTTTGACGAACCGCGCTGACAATCATGTAGTTCACTAGATTGATGATCGGGCTGCCGTTGGCCAACGACTGCAGATCAGCAATGTCGATATTAAAATGGTCCGCCTCTAAATTAACGGCGTCGGGATCCATGTCCGCTGTGACGGCGTCGACGGCAAAGTCGTTCTCGTAACAACGCGGCAGCATCCGCTCGATGACCGACCGCAGCGTCAGTACTGGATTGACTTGCAACCCGGTGATGCGTTCGATCTCATCGACGTGCTGAAGATTGTGCGGGTCGACCATGGCAACGCTTAGTTTGCCACGCACTTTGAACAAGACGAGCGATTCGAACGCTTCGGCCTTGGCCTTGGGCAACAACTGTACGACGGCCGGATCGACCATGCCGTCACGCAGCAGTGCGTATGGCACGCCACGTTGTTGGCTCAGAAAACGCAGCAGCGTGCCTTCATCGATCAAACCGAGTTCTAACAACGTTTCACCCAACCGCGCACCTTTGGCGGTATGTTCGGTGAGCGCTGCTTCGAGTTCATCGCGAGTAAGCACCCCGGCGCGGACCAGACGCTCGCCTAATGGCAGCGGAGTGTCGGCTACATCGGTGTGACTTCGCGTCGCGGAATCGAGGACCATGCTCATCGCGAGAAGCTCCCGACGGCAGAAACCACGTCATCGGAAATTGCGAATTCGCGATCCAGTTCTGTCGCTTGCAAAATCTCACTGCACAACGGATTGAGTGCTGCCAAGTGAATTGCGCCGCCATGTTGCAGGCAGCGGTCTCGCACATCTAACAAAAATTCTAAACCCGCGCTATCGATCAGCGGGATGTTGCGCAAATCAAAGACGATTTTGGGTTGGCCATGCCCAAAGCATTTCTCACAATGACCTGCTAATTCGACAGTGTGCTCACGGCTGAAGGGATCGTTTCCCGAGAGCACAAACACACTGCCTTGTTTGGAGCATTCGAACATTCGATTCACTCCATTTAGTTCAGAGGTAGGGTCAGTGTGAAGCGGGATCCGACATTCAGTTCGCTCGAGATGGCGATTTCGCCACCGTGTAGTCGTGCGACTTCTTGCGAAAACGCGAGTCCAAGCCCGCTGCCGCTGATCTCTTGAACTCGCGAATCATGGCTGCGGAAGAATTTTTCACAGAGTCGCGGCAACTCTTCCGCCGAGATACCAAAACCGGTGTCTTCGACTTGCAATCGAATCACGTCGGCATCGGTTTCGACCAACAAACGGACGCTTCCGCCGGTGGGGGTGTATTTGGCGGCGTTACTGAGCAAATTGACGAGCACTCCGGCGATCTTGTCTTTGTCGATACGTAACTTTGGCAATTTCGCGGGCAGCTTGCTTTCGAACGAGAGCGTTTTTTCTTGCAGTGAAGGTTGAACCTTTTCGATCACTTCTTCGATCAAACGCTGCATGTCGGTTTCATGTCGTATCACCGAAATCGCGCCCGATTCCATCTGGCTGACGTCCAGCAGGTCGTCGACAAAGCGGGCCAATCGCGTCGCTTCGGACATCAAAATGTTGTAAAAGCCCTTTTGATGTTCGACATCGATGTCGTCATTGTCGATCAACGTTTCCGCGTAGGCTTTGATGTTCGCCAGCGGTGTTCGCAATTCGTGGGTCGCGGTAAAGACAAATTGGTTCCGCATTTCTTCGGCAAGTTTCTGCTGCGTCACGTCGCGAAGACTCCACAGCGAACTGCCTTGTTCAAATGCATCACCGATCAGCGGAGTGCGGCTCAATCGCCAAACGCCCGCGGATAGTTCATTACCGAGCATGAGTTCAAGCATGAAACTGTTTGACTTTTGCTGCAGCTGATCGAGTTCTGCTGCGCTCGCGGCGTTGACAGCGTCAGCGAACCACTGGACGAGATCACGGCCAACGACATCGTCGGCCGAGGCAGCGCCGATCATCGCGGCGAATGCGTTGTTGGCAAGCACCACGTTGCCGCTGGGCGAGGTCAATGCGACCCCCTCGGATAACGCGTTAAATATGCCTTCCCATCGTTTGCCGGCCGAAGCGTCGAGCGTGTCACGAAGTCGTTCTTCGAGTGAGCTGAGCGTTCCCTGTTCGTTGATTTGTCGTAGCAATTTGTTCCATCCCGTAGCGACGGGAGTGGTTGCGATCAGCGGGACCAGATCAGCCGGAGAATTGCAAACACCAGTCGTGATATGCTGCAATTGGTTTTCGATCGATTCATTGATTTGAACCGATCGGCGCATGATAAAACTGCCCACCAAAAGCAGAAACAGCGGGACTGCGACGGTGATCGAGATCGATTCAATCAGGGCGCCTCGCCACGCGAGCGTCAACGCGACGCTGACGACTCCCAAAATCGAAGCCAGACCGCACATCAAATATCGGTCAACGATTCGGCTGCTTAGCGAAGGGATTGCGTTGGTGATATTATTCATGAATGCGGTTTAGGGTTCACGTACACACGGCGTGAGTGTCTTCGCTGGCAGTGAGCAAGTCGTTGACGACGGCAACAATTTCTCGGACGCTGAAGGGTTTGAGCACGAGTTTGGCGATGTCCCACTGCTCTCGCAGCTGTTCTCGGTCCAATTCCATCCCCTTCGCCGAGCACATGATGATGAACATTCCATCGAGTGATCGGTTTTGTCGGATGTAATGACAGAGTTCGGCTCCGTCGACATTGGGCATTTGGTAATCGGTGATCAGCAGATCAAACGATTGGCCGTCGATCAAATCCATTGCCTCGGCACCATCAAGGGCAACGGTGACATCAAATCCGGAACGCTCGAGATTGAATCGCAGCACATCGCCGAGGACACGATTGTCCTCCGTGATCAAGATCCGTCTTTTGAAATCACTCATTGGATTGGCCTAATAGGAATGATTGCGTTCACCGAGCCGATGTCGGCGAACGCAATCGTCACGGAAGGACTTGTAAGTTTGTGTTGGGTTGGGCGATCGCAAGCCGAGGTTGGCAGTTCGCATGCGAACCTACCATTTCGTGATATAGTCCGTATCGTTAACACAAAACTCACCGGTGGCCTCGTCGTAGATCCATCCACCTGCATCGGTAGCGGTTGAAAGCGGTGACGTTCCTGCCACAACGCCCGCACCGGGATCGGATCCCACCTGTGTCGCGGGGAAGGCACCCTGCAAATATGGTTTCAAGTCGGTGGTCAGGCTGGTGAGTTCGGGATACTCGCCCGTTTGAGCCTTATAAAGATCAATGGCATCGCGAATCACCACGAGTGATTGCCGAGTCGCGTTGTCACGTGCGTTACCCGCGGTATCAAACATGCGAGGCGCGGCGACGGCGGCAAGAATGCCCAGAATGAGTACCACGACGACCAATTCAACCAGCGTGAATCCTTTGCGACCCCAACGTCTTTTCTTAAACACTTTGTATCTACCCCTACGGAAGTACGATTCGTGCCGAGTGACTAAACATTCCCGGCTTACGTAAAAACATAGAACGCAATTAAGGAATGCACGGAAAGTCAAGAAAATTATTCTCACGTAATTTCCGGGGGGATTCGCAATTTTGCGGGCTAACCTTGGACAGTTACGAGACCTCGCTCGTCTCGTTTGTTCACGCGATTCCAGTCGAGATGAGTCATTCTGATGTCCGAATACCGTGCCCAGCGTCTGCTCGAAACGAGACATCTACAGCGTCCCCAAGAGGTCGCTGAGATCCTGCAAAAACATTTCCGCACGCCCTTTCACCTGGTCACCTCACAGGGTTCGGTGCGATTGGGTGTGACACCGCTCGCCGCCGATCAAGTTGAACACACTCATCTATCGCTTCCTGATACGCTACAGGTCGATGCGTTGGTGTCTGCCAAAGAGCCCTCGGTGCACGTTATTTCCGCTGATAACGCGATTTTGTCGATTCCGATGGGGAATCGATTGAAGCCATTTGCATTGTGCGGAATCATCCGTGAACGTGATGTCAATTTGAGTATTCCGTTGGCAAAGATGATCGTCGAGAATGTTGAGAAGCAGCAGCAGATTGCATCGCGTGATGCGCAGCTTGAAGAATACGCTTCGCAGGTCACTCGTGACTTCGAAGAACTCAGTTGGCTGCGCTCGCTTGCCGAACGTCCGGAACTGTGGCATCCGCAGAACGATTTGAAAAATATTGCCAGCGTCATCCTCCCCCCGCTGTGCGATGTTTTGTCCGTGGAAGCAATTTTTCTGTTCGTGACGGATACGCAAACAGGTGCGGATACGCTGGCGCTTCGTGTCGGGCAGACGAAGGTTCGCGACGAGACGATGATGGAACTGGTGGGCCAGTTTGCCGATCAGACCGTCGAACAACCGGTGGTTCGCAATTCCAATAGCCTCCATAGGGGGTGGCAGGATCTGGAAGGAATTCGTAGTTGTGCGTTGGTCCCGATTGCCAGCAACACACAGCGGTTTGGTTGGTTGGTGATGATCAACAAATTGTCGCCATGCTCCGATGCCGCGGTAGCCGATCTGTCACCGCAACTGCGTGAATTTGGAACCTTCGAAGCCGGATTGCTCCAGTCCGCTGGGTTGAATTTGGCGGCACACGCCAGCAATCTGGAATCGTTTCGCCAGATCGAAGATCTGGTGGTCGGGGTGATCCGAGCGATGATCAACTCGATCGATGCGAAAGATGCCTACACTCGCGGTCATAGCGATCGTGTGGCTGCGATGGGCCGAACCCTTGCTGCGAAGCTGGGGCTCGATCCTCAAGAACAACACAATGTCTATATGGCAGGGTTGCTGCATGACATTGGCAAGATTGGGGTCCCCGACTCGATTCTCGGAAAACCAAGTCGTCTAAGCGAGGAAGAGTTTGCGATCGTTTCACGCCATCCGGAAATCGGTTGTTCGATTCTGAAACACTTAAAACAGCTCGACTTCGTGCTTCCAGGCGTGCTGCACCATCACGAGTGTTTTGATGGAAGCGGCTATCCGCATGGATTGGCCGGCCAAGAGATTCCATTGATGGGGCGGATATTGGCTGTGGCCGACGCGTACGACGCGATGACGAGCACCCGGCCGTATCGAAACGGCATGCCACGAGCCAAAGCCGAAGCCATCCTACTAGCTGGATCGGGTGAGCAATGGGACGACCAAATCATCGACGCGTTCATGCAGTGTGCCGATGAGATGTATGGCATTTGCCAAGTCAATCGCCAACATCCCACTCTGCTACTGAGCGATCGCGGTAGCGGCGATGCAGCCTGGGACGAAATTGATGTCGCGGTGAACTTGTCACTCAGCAAGTAGCGAAATCCGGATCAAGTCGACGCATTACTTTTTTCGCCGTAATTTCACGCGGCGGTTTCCGGAACGTCGTTCCATCGACTTGGGCAGTTTTGTCTCGTTTTTACGTCGATTCTCTTTTCGACGTTCGGGATTGTCGCGTTTCTCGAGAAGATGTAAGAGTTCCTCGGGAATCTCGGGATCGTTGGGCATCGTCAGATGATCTCCGCGCTAAGAAGCTATTGGGGATTGCACTTATTGGACATCCAAATCAGTAGGGTGGTTCGACGTATAGTCCGATTCGTAGTAGACCGGTGCATAACCGTCATTGCCCGAGCGGTCTTCGACAATCACTGCTTCGGCCGATTGATCGACGAAACGTCGGGTAGCCGTTCTCGATGAAGAGGTTGGGTGTGGATCGGGCGCGAACGTTTGTGACGGGGAGCGAGCGGCGCGAGGTTTCAGAAGGACGGCGTTGGGATCAACGGCTTCGGGTTCCCAATGGCGGCGATCGATCGGTTGCAATCCATCATGGAATAACGGTGTCGTCGCCTGTTGTACTTCTACGGGATGGATGTCGCGGCATCCCGGTACGTCCGGCAGGATCCGTGGCAACAACGCGATAATGATTTCGCTTCGCTCTCGTTGAACTTCATGACGCCGAAATAGTTTGCCTAGCACCCACAGGTCGCCGATCCATGGAATGCGGCTTTGACCCGTCGTGTTGCCTTCTTTGATCAACCCGCCGATTAACATCGCCTCGCCGTCGGCCAACATGATACGCGTTTGCAACTGAGTCGTTTCACTTTCCGGCAGACTGGTGGTGGCATTGATGCGTCCGGTAGAGACTTCAGGATTGACCTGCATCACAATTTGACCATCTTCGGTGATCGTGGGGGTGACCTCGAGAATGACACCGACATCGAGAAAGTTGACACTCTGCAGCGTGCTGGTCTGGGTCGTGGTCGTGAGCAAATAGCCAATTTGCCCGCCCACTTGGATACGAGCTTGTTGTCCGTTTAGAACAGCAATCTTTGGCGAGGCGAGGGTTTTGGAATCGGTCGTACTTTTAATTGCTTCGATCACGCCGTTCAGATCGCTCCCTTCGACACTCAATACGCCGCTGGGTTGTGTGCCGCCTTTGATAAAGTTTCTCGCTTCCAACCTGATCGGCGACCCCGCGACGCGGAGCATGTTGTTCATGTTAATCCCATGTCGGTTTTCCTCGCTAAGGTTGACCTGCAAAACATGGGCTTCGACCATCACTTGACGCGGGGCACAATCAACCTGTGCGATATATTGTTCGACTCGCGACAGATACATCGGCAGATCTTCGACAACCAGCTGCTCTTGTGTCCGTCGATGGTCGGTGGCCATCGATTGATTGATGAATACCTGGCCGACCGGTGAGAGCATTCCCGTGATGATCTTTTCTGCATCCTCGGCCGAGATATAGTCCAGCGCGAAGACACGCATCTCGCGTCCTTGCAAGTCCGCGGGGCCTTTGGTTTCACCGGAAATGTTGGAAACGATGATGATGTTATTTCGTTGGGTCCAGGTCAAACCATTGGCGGGAAGAATCGAATTCAGTGCGTCCGCAAGCGACACATCGGTCAGTTTCACGGTGATCCGCTGACTGACATCGCCGCTCGTGATGACATTGAGTCCCTGTTGCTCGGCGATCACATTCAGCACCGAGTCGACGGTCGTGTCCATCGCCGTGATCGAGATTCCGTGATGAATCGCGTCTGAGTACACACGTTCCTGAGGCGGTACCGCAGGAACCAATCCGACGTGATCCCTGCGAGAAGGGCCTTCCGACTGCCAGGCGGTCTGGGCGACGGTCGCCGTCTTTTCTCGCCAATGGGGATCGGGTTTGGTGAGCGGTTGGGATGAACGATTCACCTTCGCCGCAGATCCAGATGATTGCCGTGGATTGTGGCCGCGAATCTGGTCGGCAAGCGTAT
>NZ_ANOG01000247.1 GCF_000346295.1 Rhodopirellula maiorica SM1
CCTGTGTGCCTTGCAATCCTTCAAGCGACGACTCGACGAGATCGAAGACCCCGCGTTCTGTATCCTCGGGGTCTCGCGAATTTTGGGCTTTGTTGACAAAGACGAGGATGTACGCCGTTTGTCGTTGCGTGAACAATTTGCGGTGTTCAATACGCTCGATGACATCGATCACACGATCTGCCGGATGATCGCCGACGGTGAATCAACCAAAGATATTGCCGCAACCGTCCATTTAACCACAAAGTCGATCGAAAATCGCCGGCAACGGATCATGACCTCACTGGGGCTTCGCCGACCGGTCGAGATTGTCAAACTACTGGTGCGATTAGAAGAAAACCGCATGATCGACCGCCTACGGTGACATCTGCTTGTATGTCACCGTAGGGCAAGGCACCGTGGACGCGCCGATGGCGTCCAACTAATTCTGCGGGTTTCAAGTTGAATGAACCGAAGTGAATCCCGGTCGGTTCGTCATAGCCGAACACGCCGCCGGGTGCGAAATACTTCTCGAACTCTTCGTAGGGTGGCAACTCATTGCGGCTGAGCATATCCGAAAAGTTTTTCACCACCACATTGCGTTCGCCGACGCTGCGAAGGAATTGGCGTGAGTCGTTCGATTTTGCCAGCTCATACAATTGGCGAAAATAGTCCGCACCGCGAACGAACGAAACCATAAACGGCTTTTCGCCGTCCAGTTTGCCCCCTAATTCGCTGGCAACCAAATCGAACTCGGAAACTTCGATCAACCGCCCCCGCGATCCCGAATTGGCTTGAATCATCCGCGTGAGAAAATTGCGACTGTCACCCACGATCAACCAATCGCCCAGAATGGCCATGCTGGGTTCGGGTTGACGCAGGGCGGCGGGAACGTTTCGGCGACTGCGGGTCGAGGTATAAATCACAGACCCTGCTACGGTTTCGACCGAAAGTGCCTGCGGACGCTTTTCTCGAAATTTTGCGATCACGGCCTTTGCCGCTTCCGGATCCTTCAATTCGAACCCGCGGGCGGTTATTTGACTGTTTAACTTCACCGGCTGTTCCAACCAAGTGACGCTGACATAGCGACCGCTCAGATTGCTGAGCACATCTTGCTGGATATCGATCCCGGTCGCTTCGAGGAACGGTTGTTCGACCAATCGCGGCAACGGATCGTCACCTTGGAAAACCGCCAGAATCTTGTTCAAGTTTTCATAGGTCTTAGCAAAGTCCCATTGCAATGTGGTGTAAGCGGTGACATCCGAGGGCACCCAATTTGGCGGGACGATGTCAACGGTCTGTGGTCGTAACACCCCGAAGAATCCGTCACGCGGAGCATCGATCAACACATGTAGATGATTGATATCGTCAAAGGTCTCGCCGCCTGAGAACGTGCTGCCGCCAATCCCTTGAATCTTGCTGATACCAAGCTCCTCGAGCAGCGGCCACACCAATGCGGCGGCACCACCTCGTTTGACCAATCGCTCGGCCACATGATAGGGGTCGGCAAAAAACGTCAATTGAGGACGGCTGTCTTCGGCGCCCACACAGCGTGACATGACATTCGCGAACCGGGCGTTGTCGGCCATTGTCGGAGCATCACTTTTGCCAAGCCATTGTTCTAGCGCAGCCTCGGCCGTCCGATAACCGATGCCGAACACCACCGTCTGTTGGTGCTGAAAATACTCGATCTGTGGGCGCCCCGGCCGCGGGGGCATCAACAAAACAAGCTCGACATCATCCATCGTGCGATTGCGTCGAATGTATCCCGCATCAAGCAAACGCTGCTCGATCCGCCCCACGATCGCCATCATGTCATCGGTTTGCTTGCCAGATTCAACGATAAACAATCCTGCCAACGCATTCTGCGATCGCCGTTTGCGTTCGATGCGTCGACGGATCGCTTCGGGTGATTCGTCTTGTTTCTGATCTTGATCCGCGGCGTCCGCATCTGTCTCGGGAAGATTGCCGGGAATCATCGCCGCGGAAACTTGGCCACTCGGGATCGCCAACAATTCGTCCAACGAGACGCCCACCTCGCTACTGATCCGATCGAACAGTTCGGCGGCGGTGCTGTACATGTCTCCGGCGAACGGTTTTAACTTGGGATCGGCCAACATCCGACCAATCGACGAATCACGCAGGCTTTGTCGAAATTCGTCAGCGTTGTCCACTCGGACGTACAACAGCGTGTCATCGGGCAGTAGATGGGGTGCTCCCGGGACCTCCGATTCTTCTTTGGCGATCGCGGTCAACGGCATTGCTATAGCGGAGACGGCCGCAGCCAGAAACAATGCGAGTAAGCGAATGTGGACGAAACCACGGCTGGTGGCGAGACGACGGAAACCGAAGGGCATGAGAAGTGTCTTTCACAAAAGCAAGTCAGAGAGCGAGCGAGATCAGAAACGACAGGCACAGAACGGACTTCGCAGCCGAAATGTTCCTGTTATTCGAGCAAAAGCCTAAAGTCTTGGGCCGAAGCAAAATTATATCGGTTTGCCAAGCAGAAAGGGTGGTCCGCCAGGGCATCGAGCGAGCACGAATCCCGATCTGCCGCAGCGAAAGTCGCCACCTGCGGAACTTTTGGCGTGCCCGGTTGTTTAAAAACAGCGGTGTGTGGAGGAGGATTGGCAGAAAACGCTTAAAATCGGCGTCTCAACCGACTAAAATACATCGAGTCTGCGATCCAACCAATGTCCATACACCACCACCCGAGGGGCACCCAGCACCGATAGGGTGGCTTGCGATATCGCCCCCACTTCAAAACGCCAATTCAACGAATTGATTTCATGATGCATCTACGTCTCTCGCTCTTCGCCGCAGCCGTCGCCCTCATGGTCCAGCCTACTTGGGCCCAGCAAATCGACACGGGTAACACGACCACCGGGGCCGCAACCAGCACCAACACAGGCAGCGGGACCACCGGAACCGGAACTTCGGCGACGACCACAATGGATGCGGACCAAGCGTTTGGACAAATCGAGCGTGGAACGACGGTCGGAGCGACCGCAGCAACGGGAGCCGGTTTTAACGACCTTGGCGGCGCAGCATCCGGAGTCGGTGCGACCGGCGGTTTCGGAGGACTTGGTGGTTTCGGTGGTGGTGGCGGCGGCTTTGGTGGACTTGGCGGATTGGGCGGAATGTTTGGCAACGCTGGTGCATCGACTTCCGCCAAACCCATCATCCGCACGCGACTGCGTTCGGCAATCGAGGTCACGCCGCGAACCTCAGCACAAATCCAACGATCCGCATCGCAGCGGATCGTCACGTTGCCTAGTCACAGCCGAATCCCCGGCGTCAACATCCGAGTCCAAGACGGCACCGCCATTTTAGAAGGAGTCGTAGGCACCGAAAAAGAGCGACGGATGAGCGAATTGCTGATCCGATTGGAACCCGGCGTCAAAAGCATTGACAACCGAATCAGTTTGTCGCCGTCGTTCGAATAGACCGTCGTTCATATAGATTTGGACGAGTAGACTGGGACAAGCCGAGACCATTGGTCAGGGGGAATTATTCCGGCAGCGTTAAGGGCCGCTCGCGCCGCGCGCTATTGGCAGGGTTCATATCGGGTAGAATTGCACGACGCTTCTCGTGCGTCGAAGTTCTAGATTGCATCCGACTTCCCCCGCCCCTTGTGAATCATGCCTCACCGAATCTCTCTCGTTCTAGCCACAATCTTTCTAAGTTGGTCGATCCCGGCCGCGGCGTCCGATACAGCGGATCGCCCCAATATTCTGTGGATCGTGGTCGACGATATGTCGGCAAACTTTTCCTGTTATGGCGAGACCAAGATCCAAACGCCAAATGTGGATCGGCTTGCCAGTGAGGGATTGCGATTCACGCGAGCTTACGCGACGTCGCCCGTCTGTTCGACGTTTCGCTCGGCGATGATTACCGGCATGTACCAAACGTCCATCGGCGCCCACCATCACCGCAGCGGGCGTGGCGAACATCACATCGTGTTGCCCGACGGTGTGCGGCCGATCCCTGAAACGTTTCAGCAGGCCGGGTACTGGACTTGTATCGGCAGCGGACTGCCCGGCCGTGACGCCAGCGGCAATCCAACGTCGCGAGACCGGATGGGGAAAACCGATTACAACTTTGATTGGGACAAACCGATTTACGATTCGCATGATTGGGCGGAACGCAAACCAGGTCAACCATTTTTCATGCAGGTGCAACTGCATGGCGGAAAGATTCGCGGCGCGTCCGAAGCCAAGTACAAGGCGACGCAAAAACGCATGGCAGCGGAATTCGGCGGTGCCACCGACCCGCATAGTGTCGAGCTACCGCCCCATTACCCTCGCGACCCGGTGCTGCTGCGTGATTGGTCGACGTATTTGGACAGCGTCCGAATCACTGACACTCACGTTGGACGCGTCATCGATCGGCTGAAAAGCGAGGGGCTGTTGGAAAACACGCTCGTCGTCTTCTTTACCGATCACGGGATTAGCCATGCGCGAGGCAAACAGTTTCTCTACGACGAAGGCACCCACATCCCGCTGGTCATTCGCGGTCCTGGGGTTGGCCAAGGTGAAACGCGAACCGATCTGGTCGAGCACATTGACGTTGCCGCATTGTCGTTGGCCGCAGCGGGCATCGAAATCCCGGTAACGATGCAGGGCCAGAACATCCTCGACGAGGATCATCAGCCCAAACAAGCCGTTTTTGCGGCCCGTGACCGCTGTGGTGAAGCGGCCGATCGCATCCGTTCGGTACGCACCGATCGCTATCTGTACATCAAGAACTTCTATCCCGAGCGTCCGCTGCTGATGCCAAGCGACTACAAAGATTCGAAGCGGATCCTGATTCGGCTGCGGGAACTACACTCCGCTGGCAAGCTAACCGCGTTATCAGAAAAGCTGCTGTTTTCACCAACGCGTCCCGCCGAAGAATTGTACCTGTATGGTGAAGATCCTTGGCAGACAACCAACCTTGCCACTGATCCCGAGCACACCGAAGCACTCACGTGGCATCGCGAGCGTTTGCAGCAGTGGATCGAGGAAACCGGTGACATGGGGCCTGAAACACCCGAAGTCTATGTGCTCGAGACGGAAGACCAAATGCAATCGACGCGAAACGCGACATCACGAGAGAACTATCGCAAGAACACCGAGCTGTATAAGCAATGGGCGAGTGAAGGAAAGTAACTGCTGTCGTCGCTATCGCGACTGAAGGTACGGGGAATGAGTCTGGAGCGACTGGCCGGAAATTTGGATCGCGTCCAAACACGGCTACATTAGCTCCCCACTCCCCACAAATTCAGATGGAAACGCTTGGCAATCAGAACCAAACTCAACCCGAGTGAATAAAGCGAATCGAAAGTCGACTAGGCCTAAAGCCAAAAATATTCCTTAGCAAGCGACTACAGTGCATCGGTCGAGATGCGGATTGTTAAATCGCAGGGTTCTCGTTCCTCAATGCACGTAAGTGCGTGGGTTTGGCAGAATGATTATTTGGCAAAATGATTTCCAGGGCCGAGGTGGTTTGGATTTCAATCATTTTGCCCATCAATCATTTTGCCAACTCTAATTCCTTCCAGGTTTCCTTCCTGGCTTATGCGGCAACTGGATGCGCCCGAGCCATTCTCACGCGGGCAATCGTTAGCGGCTTGTTGGTTTAGTAATCCGCGCGTGATCGGCAGGCGCCCATGCATTGCACGGTGCTTTACAAGAACGTCCGGCGTAGGCCAGAGGCCGATACATCCTCTGCCGTGGCCGTAAGGCCACGGGATGTAGCGAATGAGCTGCAAAGGCCGGAGGCCGACACAATGCACAATGACTGAGTAAATGTGTCGGCCTCCGCCTTGGATTTGCTGCATTCCAAACCGGTGGTTAACACCACCGGCATGAATTGTGTCGGCCTCCGGCCTCAAAAAAAGAACGAATGCGAGTTGTTAGAGTCACCCTAAGCCGGACGTTCTCTTACGGCCCACGGCTCACTCATTCAAGGAATCGTCATCAATTTGGGGGCATTCGCCGTGGAACGAAAGTCTTGGCGACTTTCGCTACAGAACAGGCGAACGTCTTGGCGACGTTCGCTACGTTGAAAACGTGGCACTTAGTCGATCGTCACCTTCATCGGCTTGCCGCCCACTGTCACTCCGTTGGCGATCATCGCCATCGGGGCGTCTTTGCCGACTTTGACAATGAACTTTTTGTCCTTAGGTGCTGCCGGGGTGAACGTTTTGCCAGGGATGCGGACGGTGTACAACACCTCTTTGCTATCCGCGTCGATCAACTGCACCACGGGGTTTTCGATATTGAAGGTCATCTCGCCTAATTTGCCCCACGATGGCGGGTTGTAGTTGTCGAACTGAGAAATCGTTCGCGGCCAACCGAGATACTGTTCCGCCGACGGGTCGGTGACGTCCACGTTTCGCGGCCAGCATTCCATCGTGATGTCGCGAGTTTTCGTGTTCAGTCGAACAATGCCGAATCCGGCAGCACGCGTATTGAGCAGATTGCCAGCCGGTTTTTCCTCGGGATTCGCCGCGGCGTAGTTGGTGACTTTGTTGGCGAAACCATCCAGTTGATCCCCGGTGTATTCCGGAGCCCCCGGCTCGCGATTTTTACCTGGTTCCAACGGCAGCCACCAACGCAAGTAAAGGTTGGCAATCGATGGCACACAGAACGACCAAATCGCGTCACGATGTTCGTCGATGCCGTGATGAAAAAGCGTCGCCAAGTGTTGATCGCCGGCGTAGTGAAACGCGAATGCTTTGCGAAGCTCAGCCAGTGCTCGATTGCGGCCGGATTGTGGCCAGCCATTGGAATCCATGTCGGCGTGTAGCCGCCCATTGGCCGATCCGTGAATGTGGGCTCCACCGCAGAAAATGGTTTGCGACAAAGCGACCTTCATTTTCGCATCGCTCCAATCCTGGGCCCAATTGTCAATGAACTTCAATTGGCGTTCACCCAACAAAACCGCACCAGGAACATCGACGCTAGCAGGATCATACTCAGGATTGCGGATGTGATCAGGCCGAGGTCCCTGTTTAGGCACACGACCGGCAGGCCCGGTTTTGAATTTGCGGTCTTCTAAGATCGCGAAGTCGATGCCGCCCCAGTTCAAATTGGTGAAATAGACACCGATTCCCTGACCGATTTTGTGAGGATCTACCGGGTCGGGCAGATGGCTGGTCTGGGCACGCTCGACCTCTTTGACATACACCCCAGGCTTCGCGTAACCGCCATCGGCGGCACCGCTAAGCGTCGAAATTTTGCCACTTTCACCCCACAGGTTGGGCTGGCCTACATCGTGATCATCGGGCAAACAGATGGTGGGACGGTCTTTGATAATGTCACCAAATTCGCGACCAAATTTCAGCCACGCTGCATAGTGCCGATTGTGATCGTAAACTTGGTCGCCGGAAAAGAAGAGCACGTCGGCATCGACTCGGTTGACATTGTCGATCAGATCTTGCCGCGAGATATCGCCTCCGTGGGCCGGTTGAATCGAGTTGCCGGTAAAACCGGCCACGACAATCTCGTCCTTGTCGACTGGATTCTTGCGAACCGTGCCTTGATAAAACGCTTCACTGCCATGCGCGACGCGATACTTGTACGATTTGGAATCGTCCCACTTTTCGACTCGAAACGGCGCGGTCCACCCCGGTTCGATGACCATCGTGCGAGCCACTTCGGTCCACTTGCCATCTTTTTCGATTTCCAAACGAACGGTTTTCGGATCGCTGCCGGACAACGGATACAGCTGAGCTGTTAATTTCAGTGTGTTGTCATGGACCGTGTACAAGGCGAAACAGATAATGTCCTTCTTTTCAACCTTGGGGATGCTCAGATCGGCACCTCTTCGTCCACGATTTTGCTGGGCAACCAAGGGGACACAAGTCACGAGTAAAGCAAAGCAGCACAACGCGAGACGGTTCAGTAACTTCATCGTGTTTCCTGAAAGGGGAGTGAAAGTTTGAATTTTTGAGGGGTGACTTCAAGCGGAGGACTTCAAACGCTGGCAACGGAGGCGTTATCCGTAGGCGGGGACGAGCCGGAGGATAATCCGCTTGATTCCGCCGAAGGTTCGACGGCCGGCGGTCGGCTCCAGAGGATAACAAGATACAACGGAATCAGGAAATGTGGGGCACGCAGCACGGCTTCGTGAAGAAATTGGTCGGCTCCCCAATAATTCAAACTCCACGACATACCGGCGACGGGACGCGCCGACGACGTCAAAAATCCCCAAACGACTGCATAGCCGGCCGCGATCCGGCGTAGCGGCGGAATGAAGATTGCCACGCAGACCACAAAATCGAGCACACCAAAGACACGCAGCATCGCGTTGGCGGTTTCATACTCGACTCCCAACGACAGCGAAATCATGCCATAAAACGAACCGGGAGTTGGCCACCATCCGAGCGCGTAACAGCCGTGGCCAGCAAACGTCATCACTAACGCGACCATCGCAGTGCCAACGGTGATGCGGTGCCCCGACCCGAAGCGAAGTGCCATCACCAGTAACACCGGAGCGAGTATTTGCCCACCATGTTCAATGAACATCGGTGGCTGATACTGCGACGCGACATACTTTGCATAGCTCAAAACCGCCAACAATCCACTGCCGCCGATCAGCCCCGCCATTTGGAAATACGATTTGCGGCGAACCGTCAACGTCAACACGGTACACGCAAGGTACAACCATGTGATGCGAGCGATCCAAGTTTGCAGCCAGCCATCATCGGCGCCCGTCCCCACAAACTCGTCCCAGCTGATCCCCAATCGATGGGCTAGATCATAGGTGGCGTCTTGCCAAAGCAGGATTCCATAGGGACCTTCCCAATAGAAATGCACCCAGGTCCAACCGGCGAAACAGAGCATCGCCGCTAGACGAAGCACGATGATCCGCCAGCGTTCAACGGCGCCATCGCTTCTCGCTCGATCAGCAGCGGATTCCGTTCGATTGGCTTTCTTCATCAGTGAGATCGAGAGGTACTATTGGCGGGCGATCACGAATGGGCTTGGGTTCCAATACAACATTGTAATCGGATGATTCAAGAAATCCGAACGAATCGCCAAGCCGCCGAGCCCTACGTTGATGCAAACATGGCATCCGTGTCGATCAGTGTCGCATCGGCGATGATCGTAGCGTAGACCGCCATCGATGCGGCCGCGATCACTTCGAGTATCTGCTCGGTATCGAGGCCTTGCTGCCGCAGACTGTCATAGTCTTCGTCCCGCAATTGGTGGGGCCCTGCGGCACATTTGACCGCAAATCGAAGGATGTCACGAATCCGTTCGGGCAGCTCTTCGCTGAGTCCTTCCATGACGGCGCGAATCGTGCTGTCCTCGACTCCCAAGATTCGGCAACAGGCGGTGTGGGCATCGCGACAATAATGGCACTCGCGATCCACTGCAATCGCCACAAAAATTAATTCCTTCGTCGACCGGGGAAGGCTACCGTCGAGAAGAATGTTTTTGATCAACCCCCAAGTCCCAGCCAACATTCGAGGGGAAGCGCCCTGAACGCGGACGAAATTCGGTAGTTCGGGGAATCCCAATCCGAGTTGAAAGTCACGGTAAATTTGACCGACTTCGTTCGATACGTCGGCCTCCTGCCTCAGCGGGAATCGTTGCATAGTGAATCACCCTTCGTGCCAAGCAGCCAAAGTCGGCGCGGCAAATCTGCCTGTGGCGCTGCCGATCTCGCCCTGCCCTAATGCCTAAGATTCTACCCTCGTCAAGAGCAGTCCGATAGCTATTAACTTTCGCCCCACAGGGAGTGGGACCGTACGGAAAACCGAGATATCATGACCGCTTGGCAACCCTCCGTCACGTTTATCACGTCCATTTTGGCTGCCAAACAGCGAATTCCTTCGCGTGAACCCTACTCCCCCACCCTATTGTCTGACTTCGCCATGAATCCCAGCGACCGCCACGAACAAATCCGCTCGCTGTTTAATCAGGCGGTAAACATGGAGGATACGGAGCGTCGTTGGTTTCTTCACTCGATCGACGACCGTGACCTCGCTGCCGACGTCGAACGATTGCTCGAATCCTCGGCCTGCTGCGGAACCTTTCGTGACAAGAATAAAGATTCGGATCGCGGATCGTGTTGACCATTCGGGGTTCAGAAGTGAACGGAATTTTGCATCGTGTCGAAATCGATCTAGATTTTCTTGCCGCGGAATTGTTAACACGACATCTGGTTCTTGTTCGACAGCCCCAAATCCGCGCCGAGAGCGAAGCTTGCAAACGATTCGTCTGTCACCATCGACGCCCTCTTCAGCTGCAAATCGCGGCGGCAATCCGCGTCTGCACTCGTTGTGGATTCTTTTCTTTGCAATACTAGCATTGCCGTCGATTGGCTGTGTTCGTCGACGGATGACGGTGCGAACGAATCCGGCGGGCGCGACGGTATCGGTGGACAATCAGGTGATCGGCACGAGTCCGGCTGCGTCGAGTTTCGTGTATTATGGGACTCGCGAGTTCCGGATCGAAAAAGAAGGTTATAAAACCGAAACGATCCGGCGTCGCTTCAACCCTCCTTGGTACGAGATGCCAGGACTCGATTTCATCTCGGAAACTTTGTGGCCAGGCGATCTGCGTGACGAGCGAATCATTGATGTTGAATTGGTTCCACAAACCCTTGCTCCGACCAGCGAAGTGGTGCAGCGTGCCGATTCCTTGCGAACTCAATCCCAAACGGGAATGGTTAACGCACCGCGATAGTCGACTGTGATACGCGTCTCTGCAAGCGGACTACACCGCCTCGTCGCTCCCGGCATCATCCTGCTGCTGTTCGCTTCGGTTCTAGTCGGTATCGATCGGTTGGCGTTTCGTGATGTCGGCCACTTTTATACGCCGCTGTATGACTACATCGCCCACCGCATTCACAGCGAGTGGCTGCCGCTATGGAATCCACTGGACCAAACCGGCATCCCGCTTGTAGGTGAAACGACGACGGCGGTTTTCTATCCCGTCCGCTGGATTCTATTTTTACTGCCAATCAAAACCGACACCGCCCTCGGCTGGTACGTCGCCATCCACTTGATGCTCGCGGCATTCACCACCCATTTCGCAGTCCGTCGTAGCGGAGCAAGCGAGACCACGGCGGTGATCGCCGGACTTTGCTATTCGTTATCCGGCAGCGTGCTGGTCCTGTACACGAACCCGCCGTTCTTGGTGGGCGCCGCTTGGTTGCCGCTGCTGATGTCGACGCTGATCCAGCGTCAGCACGCGAGCCAAATGCGACGCGTGTTCGTCGCAGGCATGACGATGGCAATGATGATCCTAGCCGGCGATCCGCAAACCGTGGCCAACGTTGTGATCGTCGCGATAGCGGTGGCGTTCGGTCGCTGGATAATCTCCGTGATCGCGTCGCGGTCAGACGTGCGGGACGGGGAGCGGAGGGAGACGGAAGTCGGCGTTCTGATCGCGGAGCGATCAACGACAGACGGAAACGTTGTGATCGCGGAGCGTTCAACGACAGATGGAAACGCTATGATCGCGGAGCGATCAGCGACAGACGGGAACGTTGTGATCGCGGGGCGATCAGCGACGATGGTAGTCGTGATCGCCAGCTGCTTGGTGGGCTCGCTGCTGGCGCTGCCCCAGATCGCCGCGTCGGTTTCTTGGAGTGCTCAAAGCGATCGCGTCCTGCCGGATGAAAATTCGCACTGGTTGGCTCCACCAGTGCCAAGTTCACGTCGTGGACAAGCGTACCAGTTTTCGGTCGCCCCCTGGCACCTTGCGGAGTTTCTGACCCCCAGTGCGTTTGGCAGCCTGCTGCCACAATACCGTCGATTGAGCAGTTTGATTCCTGGCGATGGACGCATCTGGACTCCTTCGGTCTATATGGGATTATTGGTTGCGATCGCGATCCTAAGCACCGTACTCAGCGTCATCCGCCGCCCCGCGACACGGAAACCAACCGGCGACGCGATCCTTTGGCTC
>NZ_ANOG01000248.1 GCF_000346295.1 Rhodopirellula maiorica SM1
AAGCAGGAGCCTGCGGTTCAGTGGGTTCGGCAGGCAAGGAGCCTGGGAACCCGTTAAGAGATAAAAGGCAAATGAACTGGGGGCCCAGGCTATGAGCGACACCGATATCGACCGGATCGCACCGACGCGGCGACCTGCCGGTCGCTGTGACGGTACCCAATCGTGGCAATCGCTGCTCTTCATGCACTGGCGTGTCCCCGTTGAAACCCTGTCACAGGCGATCCCGTCTGATTTGGAACTGGACACATTTAACGGGACCGCGTACCTCGGAATCGTGCCATTTCAAATGCGGGCAGTCCGGTCTCGCTGGCTGCCTCGATCGATGGCATTCAATTTTCTCGAGACGAATGTTCGGACTTATGTTGTCCATCGGGGACGTCCCGGCGTCTTTTTCTTCTCGTTAGACGCCAGCTCGCGATTGGCGGTCATGGCCGCCCGATGGGGGTGGTCTCTGCCTTATTACAATGCCCGAATGAACCATCACAACGATTCCGGAACGATTCGTTACGAAAGTTGTCGAGCGACACGCGTGAGCCACGATGTGTCGTTTCGGGTTGGCACAGACGAAGCTGTTTCTCAGCCCGGCACGCTGGAGCATTTTTTGTTTGAGCGATATCTGTTATTCGTTGAGCGTCACGGCGGTGTGCATGTCGGGCAAGTTCATCACGACCCCTATCGCGTCCGGATTGCCGAAATCGATGCTTTGGATGATGGCCTTGCTCGGGCGGCGGGCGTGGACCTGCCAGCGGGGATGCCCGACTTGGCCCACTACTGCGACGGGGTGGATGTCGAGGTGTTCGCAATCCAGCCGGCGACGAATTAGCCGTCGGCTTTCCCCCCTCTTTCGGCTAGCTACTGCCGATGACGGGCTGTGACACGTTCGTGTCTAAGGCCGCCGATCGAAATGAATCGTCAATCGTGGGGATCGGAAAAGCGTGTGCGCTAGCAAATTTGAGCTGTCGAGGTCCGCTGCGTCCGCGATGTGGCCTGCCATACAGGGGGTGTCAATCAAATTCCCAGCTCTATCGGGGAACTTTCGAGAGGGGAACTCGTCCAAAGCTGCACGCGATTATGTGGATTTTTCCGCCACCACGCAGATTCCGTCGGGGGGCTGGGGGAATCAATCCCGCTTGGAAGCCCTCATTTTCGCTACGACCTGTATGCACAACCTGGATAGGAAAGTGACCGGCAATATGCCGCGAAGCATTTATTTGAAGGCAAAAAACGCGCAACTATACTCGGCCAAAGAGTTTCGAGACTCGGCTGCGCGCAGCGGTGCGCGAAAGCCTGGGTTGCGGGGTTCAACTTATCGTTTTTTACCCATTCGCCTCTTCGAACGACCTAAGGTTCGTTTAGGCCACACTCAACTTACATCATCCTCCATCTCCCTAAAGCACAACGGAATTGGCTTTGGGGTTCGCCCGGAAGGTTCGGTCTATGACCTCGCGTAAGCGACATTTATCGTCATCGTCTTTGTCCGTTTCGAAATCAGAACTTCAGCGATCTGCTAAGAAGTCGAAGTCTTCGCATAAAAATTCGCGCAAGAAGGCTCGTCGTCAGCACATTCTGGAGACGCTCGAATCACGCCAATTGTTGGCGGGGCCGCAGTTGATCGGCATCCAGCCCAACGATGGTGATTTGATCGTCGATGGTTCGGTTCGCGACAGCGCCCCGAGCGTTTTGACGTTTCGGTTTGACCAAGATCAACAGATCGACCCCAATACGCTTGATGGCATTCGGATCACACGTCCAGGCGAAGACGGTATCTTCCAAACCGCGGATGATCTACAGATCACGCCCGGTTTGGTCACGCTGGGCGATCCGAACGAGAACGAAGTCGTTGTTCGCTTTGCTGAGTCGTTGCCGGACGACGAGTACCGCGTCGAGGTCTTTGGATACGACGATCCCGGATTGGGAATCAGTGGACTTCGTAACATCGAGAACGAATTCCTGGTTCCTCGCACCGCCGGTGAGCGATCGGAAGTCATCAATTTCAGTTTGCGTCTCGGCGCGTTGGTCGAAGCGGTGGTTCCGCAACCGGTTGTGCGTCTTGCCGATGGTTCGCTGCAGCAGAACCGCAACGAAATCGTCGTTTACTTTAACGAAGATCCGTTGTTTGTTGAAAATGACGACAATGGCAATCCGACGCAGCGATCGGCCGAAAACCCTCGCTTCTATCAATTGTTGCTGACCGATGAAACGGCGCGAACGACTGACGATTTGTTGTACCATCCCGATTCGGTGGTCTACGACTCGACGACCCATACCGCGCGGTTGTTCTTCAGCGGCGACATCAACGATCTTTCCGGGGTTCCGCTTGGCGGAGGCACGTTCCGATTGCGAATCGGTTCAGCGGTCGACAATCGAGTTGATTTGATCATCCCGCCGACCGATGTGGCTGTGGCTCCGGTTGCGGTCACCGATTTCAACGTCCAAGGGCTTCGCGTCAGCTTTGTCTCCAAGTCGATTGGTGAAGCGGCATCGGGTCGCAACATTCGTTTCGAAGACGTGGGTGCGGCGGGGCTATCGGTCCGCGCTGAAACCGACGGTACCGTGGTGTTCAATTTCGGCGGCGACTCGCCTACCTTGACCGATCTGCGTGTCGTGGCAGCGAGCGAACCGACGGTCAGCAATTTGATCGAAGTCAAATGGACGCTCAATGGCGATTCGACTCAGGGCGGCAGCACGTTGGTGCCTCGCAGTGTGATCGGCGCGCCTGCACTCGTACTGACTGCCGTAGGTGACACTCTCGGTACATCTCTTGACATCGGAGTGTTCGGTCGTGACGAGCAGTTGACGAGCTTGATTTTCGAAGAGTCAATCGATGCACAACCGTTCCTGATCGAATTGCCTGGCGGCAACGACGACCCAGGACATCGCGAGTTGGACGAAGTCGCCGGCGCGTTGCTGCAACACATCAACGACAACTTTGGTCCCGACACGCAGAACGGGATCACCGAGATCGCGTACAACTTTAACCCGATCTTTGATACCAGCGCGGGTGGCACTCAGTTCCAAAACCAGATCACCGAGCGGCAGAAGACACGCATTCGCGAAGCGCTTGGATTGTGGTCCAGCGAGATCGGTGTGCAGTTCCGCGAGACCGCAGACAGCGGGATCACGTTTGCATTGGGCGATACGTCGAATCTGCAAGCCGGCACCTTGCCGGACACCTCGGTGGTGTCCCAAAGCGTGCTGAATGCTCGCGTTCGCATCGATCCCACCTTTACCGAATCTGCCTTGGTGTTTAGCAACCAAGTGACGTTCAACACCGCCTATGGCGAAGACTTCATTCGCAAAGCGACCGCCGGAATCGGATTGATTCTCGGGCTCGAGCAGACGCCGGACTTGCCATCGCAAACGTTGATGAGTCTGAACAGCACCTACTTGAACAACTCGATCAACTCGCGACCGGACGAAGAACCGGTATTCCCGGGCAGCTACGATGTGCTGCATGGTCAATACGTGCATCGTCCCGACAGCATTGATGTTGACCTGTATCGATTCCAAGTCGACTTGGATGACGTTGACCGCGTTGGCCAATTGACGGTTGAGACTTTTGCCGAGCGTTTGCCCGATTCAAGTCTGCTGGACACCACGCTGACGCTGTATCAAGAAGTCAAGGCATCGGCCGTGACCGACTTCGGCGTTGGTGGTGATTTGCAAGTCCGTTTTGATTCGTTGCTCGAAGGCCGTTTGGGTAACAATCTGCGAATCGATTTCATTCAAACCGATCGCGCCGCCGGCGATACCGCTGTTCGCGTGTCCCAGCCAACTGATTCGACGGGCCAACCGATCGCCAATGCGATCCTGGTGGATATTCCACGCCGAGGTGCCAATATCTCCAGCGTGCCGGTGCAATCGATCGTTGATGCGGTGAACGACAGCCCGTTTGCCAGTTCGATCATGCGAGCCACGCGGGTTTCCGGAGCGGCAACAACCGATGTCAGCGGCAGTGCTTTGAATTTCTCGCCGATCTTGTTCAGTGGTGGCGGGATTGAGCAATTGGGCCGCAACGATGACTACTTTAGCGAAGATTCGCGATTGACCGCTTCGCTCGGCGAAGGCACCTACTACGTCGGTGTCGCAGCGAGCGGCAACGACAATTACGACCCGACGATCGCGAGAAGCGGTTACGGCGGATTGACCGAAGGCAAGTATGAACTGCATGTGAAATTCGAGCCTCAGGTCGATGAAACCGATGTCATCCGAGACTTGGATAGCGATCGCGTCGGGGTTCCCGGCACGATCCTCGATGGCGACGGCGATGGACAACCCGGTGGCGCCCATAACTTCTGGTTCCAAACGCGTCCGCTGAATCGAACGCTGACCTTTACCGACAACGGCGATGCAATCACGATCGGTCAAACGATCAAGGTGACCGGCGCGGCGGGTGTGGTTCGGACGTTTGAATTTGTACCGATCGGTAGTTCTGCGAAACCTGGAAACGTGGCGGTGTTCTACAGTCCGGGCAGTCCCAATTTCCCGACACCCGCAGGCACGTTAGCGACGACGCTGCAAACCGCGATCAACAGCCGCCAAAACGAAACCGGCGTGACCGCGACGGTTAGCGGCGGTAGCGTCATTTTGATGGGTGAACGCGAAATCGAGCTGTCGACCAACACGCGTGCCTTGGAAGCATCCGGACGCAACATTTTTGTCGACAAAACGGCTGGCCCGAACGCCGACGGTAGCTTGGATCATCCTTTTAACAACATCAGCAATTCGAACGTTGCAAACGCATTCGATGCGGCATTGCCGAAAGACATTGTGCGGATCGTTGGCAACGGAGGTGTTGATAAGAATGTCGCTACCGAGGCCGACAACTTTAGCTACCAGATCGGTATTCCGGACGTTGGAGGTGGATTCCTCGAAGACGGCCGCGTGATGGAAGTGCCCAAAGAGGTCACGACCATGATCGACGCCGGAGCCGTGTTCAAAGTCCGTGGTTCATGGATCGGTGTCGGCAGTAGCACCGTTCAAGTCGATCGCAGCAATGGTGTATTGCAGGTCCTCGGAACACCACGTTTGGTCGATCTAAGTGACCCTAGCACAACGACTTTGTTGGGCAACGATGACGCGGATCGCCCCGGCTACGATGACGGTAGCGTGATCTTTACCAGTTTCCGTGACCGCAACGTCGATGCGTCGGCCGTGGGCAATAGTCCTGCGGTATCGCCAGGGAATTGGGGTGGTTTGATTTTCCGCCGCGATATCGATCAAGCCGAAGGACGGCAAAACTTGGAAGATCAAGGAATCTTCTTGAACCAAGTCAATCATGCCGAAATCCGTTACGGCGGTAGCAGCAACGTGTTGATTGATTCGGTTCAGCAGTTGGTCAATCCGATCCAAATCGTCAATCTACGGCCGACGATTTCCTTCAGTGAGATTACCAATAGTGCCGACGCGGCGATCAGTGCATCGCCGGATAGTTTCGAGGAAACCAGCTACCAATCGCCACGGTTCCAACAAGCCGGCGCCTATACCGCGGACTATGACCGTGTCGGTCCCGATATTCACAACAACCAACTGTTTGAAAACAGCATCAATGGATTGTTTGTCCGTGTCGGTACCTCAGCGACCGATCCGCCGCGGGCATTGACCGTGGCTGGCCGTTTTGACGACACCAGCGTGGTTCACTTTGTTGCCGAAAACATTGTGGTGGCAGCCAATCCCGGTGGCTCAATTCAAGATGGGTTCGCACCGTCGACTTCATTGATTTCTGCGCAAGCCCTACGCGGTGGAACGTTCACGCCGGGAACGTATCTGTACAAGATGACGTTCGTCGATAGTGATGGATTTGAATCGCTCGCCAGCACAGATGAATTCTCGTTTTCGGTCAGTAGCTCGAACACGTCGATCGAATTGACGGGATTGCCACAGGTTCAAACCAGCTCGGGATATGTATCACGTCGCTTGTACCGAGCGGTCGACGTCGGTGGAACTCCGGTTTATAAGTTGGTGGCGGACTTGGATGCGTCGTCCATTTCGTACATCGATGACGGTTCTTCGACGGACGGGGTGCTGGATCTTAGTTTGCAAGGCATTCGTGGACGTCTCGATGCATCGTTGGTGATCGATCCTGGTACGGTCGTGAAGATTCGCGGAGCTCGATTCGAGCTGGGGTACGGAACCCAGTTGTTGGCCGAGGGTACCGAAAGCGATCCTGTCATCTTTACCAGCGTATTTGATGACCGTTTTGGTGCT
>NZ_ANOG01000249.1 GCF_000346295.1 Rhodopirellula maiorica SM1
CGACCATGCCTGCTTCGGCATACGGCAGTGTTTCATCGTAATAGCTGAGATTAGGGTCAATGTTGACGCCATGAATCAGCGGCGTTCCCGCAGGTGCGACCAATACACAGGGCAGAGATTGGTTGGTGTGAGTTCCGGCGGGGATGTAAACCCGCATGGTCATGCGACTGCCCGCCACCGCAGGATCCCCCTGTAACCGGATGAAATGGGTGGTGACGCCGGATGTGAACGTATGTTCGACTGGGCCCAGGCTAGGAAGAGCGGCCGGGACCGGTACGCCTTGTAGGCTTTGCTCTGAAATCGGAGTGCTTGAACCTCGACTGGACGCCCAGAAGTAGAGGGCAACTCCGGAAACGCCACATAACACGGGTGGCACGATCACGAGTGCAAGGACGAGATAAATCCAAGTCGGCATGCCGCGTCGTTGTGCTGGACCCGAGTGAGCGTGTCGTTGGGACGCCGTTGGGCCATATTGTGGGGGTGCTGCAGGAGCGAGGCGTCGGTTTCGATCGAGTTGCTGTGTTGGAAAGGGTGCAGCCGGATAGTCGGTCTGCATTGCTTCGAAATCAAGGTCGTCCGGCGCGGCATAGTTGGAAACGCCTGGAATTTGCAGCAGGGTTCCGCATTGCGGGCATTGGACTTGAACGGTTTGAGTCGACGCAGCAACCTGCAGGAGGGTGTTGCAGCGGATGCAGGGAACGTTGCGGTGCGAGGACATATTGAGCTTCGGCGCTACTGACACAGATTGCCATGCAACCCATTGTCATCATGGCGATCAACAGATTCTACCTGAGTCACACGCAGCGAAGGCGAGCGACCGATGAAAATCGCCCTCAAATGCTAGCTCGCCGCCCAAGAGATTGCACGAGACAAACGGTTGTGCAGGAACGGTGCGGCAATAAATTCTTTCATCGCGGTGCGCGCCCAATGCCATCTACTTTGGCAACCACTGGAGATGCTCAAGTAGTGGGATTCGCCAGAATTCCCATCTTTGCTGTTGAAACACCAGGAACTCTGGCGAGTCCCACTACCAAAGTAGATGGCATTGGGCTCGCGCCGTGCCGCTACCCATCGTCGCTCGCCTAAAGCGTCGCCGTATTATCGTTTCAGCAATTCACGAAGTCGTTGAACGAGTTTTTCTGGGGCGTCGTGGCTGTAGGCGATTTGCTCGGATTCCTTGCTACTCAGCTGTTTCAATTGGCACTCGCCTTCGCTCCATTCGTTGCCGCCGGCGATGATTGCAAATGGGAATCCGTGATTATCGGCGTACTTTAGCTGAGCCCCTAGCTTTTTGGCTTCCGGATAGACTTCGGTACCGATCCCGGCAGCTCGCAGATTATTCGCCAGTCGCAAATAATCGTCGCGATGAGATTCATCAAAGTAGGCGACAAACACCGATGCGGGGGTCGAGGTCGATGGCAACAAATTCAGTTGTTCCATCGCGGCGATCAAGCGGTCTAGCCCCAGCGAGGCGCCGATCCCAGGCAGATGTTGTTTCGTGTACAGACCGGCCAAGTTGTCGTAACGGCCTCCGCTGCAAACACTGCCGATTGCTGGCAAATCGTCGAGAATCGTTTCAAAGATAACGCCGGTGTAGTAGTCCAAGCCGCGGGCGATCGAAACATCTAAACGAAGTCGACGCACCGGGACGCCCGACGCCAAGGCACCTTCGTAGATGTCTCGCAGCCGCTGAATCCCACCAGCGGCTTTTTCGTTACCACCAGTGATCTCAGTCAGTTTGGCGAAAATCGTGTCGGCTTCGCCGTTGCACTCGGCCAACTGCAGTACCGCTTCGGCTTGCGAGGGCTCGATCTCGGCACTGGTGACCATTTCGTTGATCGTTTTTTCGCGGCCAATCTTAGCCAGCTTGTCCAGACTGCGGAGGACCGGAACGCTGCGATCGGCTAGTCCGAGGTGATCCAGTAGTCCCGTCAACACCGCTCGGTTGTTGATGCTGATCGTAAAGCGGTCAAAGCCAATCGTTTCGAGCAGGTTGTTGATCACCGCGACGGCTTCGATATCGGCCAACACCGACTCGGTTCCAATCGTGTCAAAGTCACACTGAATAAATTCGCGGTAGCGGCCGGCTTGCGGGTTTTCGCCTCGCCACACCGGAGCGATGTGATAGCGTTTGAACGGCGTCCCCAGCGTGCCGATGTGCTGCGCCGCAAAGCGTGCCAACGGGACCGTCAGGTCGAATCGCATACCCACATCGCGACCGCCGTTGTCTTGGAAGCGATAGATTTGGCGGTCGGTTTCGTCGCTGCCTTTCCCCGTCAAGATTTCCAGGTGTTCGAGCGTGGGGGTATCAATCGGCGCGAAGCCAAACGAGCGAAAGACCTCGCGTGCGGTTTGCATCAATTGCTCACGCGGGATCATCACCGCTGGCAAGTAATCGCGGAAACCTTTGAGTGTTCTGGGTTGGATAAGCGACATGGTTTGGATTGGTCTAGAGATGGATTACGAAAGCAAGGGAAGCGAGGTGGGACGACGACTTCGCAGCGAATCATGGTCGTTGCGATCAGGATCGGGGAACTGAGGTCCGAACAACGCGTCAGCGTATTCGTCGATCTGTTCGGGGGTCTCGAAGTATTTTTCGTAACACCAATCGTCTTCGAATTCGCATTCTTTGGTGGTGTAATCGCGACAGATTTGCGGTCGCGTTTCGTAGATCCCGCAGCGATGGTCGTCCTGCAGGTGTTGGCAGGTCGAATAAACCAGCAAATACCAGGTTTCACCTTCGACAAAAACGGTGGCCCCGGGGTGAACGAGGTACCAGCGAATGAAGTCGAAATCGCGGCGATTGACCGGTTCATCGATCGGCAGAGCGAAATAGTGACAGCATTTTGCCGTGCAATGTTCGCACAGATTCGTTCCCTCGGGGAATTGATCACGGCGTTTTCCCGTCGGGATCTGGGTTTTCCCGGTTGGGATCTGGGTTACGGTGCTCACCTGGACGAATCTCCTCACGGCAATGGTGGTTCTAGGTCGATGCTGGATGTTGTAGAAACTACCAAAGCATCGATTGTTCAACAAAGCCCCTACGGTTTGTTTGGGGCGTGTTTTGGGGATAGTTCAAGCGTTTGAAAGCTTGCAGACGTTAGGGGAGAGACTAATCAGTGGAAGTCGTGATTACAGCACTGGGGCCCGATAATGTCGGTTTGGCCGATCCGATCATTCACCACGTCACCGGCCAGGGGGCACGGATTGCCGAGATCCAGATGTACGATCACGACGAAGAACATCTGTTTGCGATGCTTTGCCGGATCGATATTCCCGCCACGGAATTTGATCGACTGTCCGACGCGATGCAGCAGATTGGCGAAGTCACGGGATTGGCCATTCGCGTTTGGAGCAGCGAGTTGCGGGCCGCTCGTCCCCGCTTGGCGGTTTGCTGTACCTATCTGGAACACACGCCCCGGGCGATCCTCGAGGCGGTCAGGGATGGGGGGATCAATGCGGACGCCCCTCTGGTCATTTCGAATCGAAAGAAGCTCGCTCCGTTGGCTGCCGAGTTCGGTGCCGCGTTCGAAATGATCGGCGATGGCAACGGCGTGTCTAATGATGCATTGATGGTTGAGTTGTTGGATCGCTACGAAATCGACTATGTGGTGTTGGCGCGATACATGAGGATCCTGCCGCCTTCAACGTGTTGGCAATTTGCCGGCGGACGGATCATCAACTTGCACCATGGGTTGCTGCCGGGCTTTCCCGGATTTCGTCCCTATCACGAAGCCTACGCCGCTCGCATGTTGACGTTCGGAGCAACATGCCATTTCATCATCCCCGAACTTGATGCGGGCAACCAAACGATCAACCAACGCACCTTTGCCGTTTCGCCTGGAACCAAATTGGATGAGGTCATCCGAATCGGCGAAAGCGAAAACGAGCCCGCTTGTTTAACCGAAGGGGTGCGTCGTGTGATCGACCGCGAGGTCTACCTGCATTTCCACCGCGTCGTCGCCCGACAAGCAAAATAAGCTCATGTCCAGTTGGGTAGGTCGCGAAGACTTTTGGGTATTGCCGTTGATCGCTCTGCACCTGCGATTGATAAGTGCTGAAAGTCTGGCTCCGCTCGCTTCCGCCGGGGCAAGCCCTATGCCATCTACTTTGGTAGCTTTGGGGGATGGTCAAGTAGTGGGATTCGCCAGAATTCCCATCTTTGCTGTTGCAACACCAGGAACTCTGGCGAGTCCCACTACGAAAGTAGATGGACATTGGGCTCGCGCCGTGCCGCTACCAAAGTAGATGGCATTGGGGGCAAGCCCGGCGGAAATACGTGACTTCCGCAACTTAATGACCGCACGTTCCCCGCGATCATGACGCGGTCCTCGGTTGGGCCGATGAATTCTTTGCGAGTCTCGCTAGATGGATGAATGAGATCCGGGCTACGTAAGATCGCGGAGCGATCAACGACAAGGAAATCGCAAGTGTTCCGTCTAGTCGCTATCGCGACTAAACGCTTACTCGTGTCGCAACGCTTCGATCGGGTTCATCCGTGCGGCTCGGATCGCCGGATAGAGTCCGCTGATCAAACCGACGGCAACCGCGATGAACACGGCCAATGGAATTGTGCCGTAGACGATCGAGGGCTCGGCTTCGCGAATTGGATCGGGAAGCGCCGCGAACTTATCGGGAAAGCCGGTTTTGACGATCCACATCAATCCGCTAAACATTGACGGGCCTAAGAACCCGAGCAGGATACCAAGCGTCGCACCGGCGAAGCTAAGCACCAGTGTTTCCGCCAAGAATTGGCGTACGATGTCACCGCGTTTGGCACCAAGCGCACGGCGAATACCGATTTCTCGAGTCCGTTCGGTGACGCTCGCCAGCATGATGTTCATGATCCCGATCCCGCCCACGATCAACGAAATGCAGGCAATCAGAATTCCGATCCCCAAAAACATCATCCGCAAGTTGCGAGCTTGTTCAAGCAGTTCCAAGGGGACGACGACGGCAATATCGTTTGCCGCGGCATGTCTGGGTTCCAGCATGTATTCAATCATCGTCGCGGTGCTGCGGACTTGATCGACCCGCTCGACCTGTAGCGTGATCTGGTTCAGTTCCATGATCTCGACTTGGAACTGACCGCTACGCCGCGTCATGATCGTATCGCCGACACGTTTCC
Source organism: Rhodopirellula maiorica SM1 (assembly GCF_000346295.1). Lineage (GTDB taxonomy): Bacteria > Planctomycetota > Planctomycetia > Pirellulales > Pirellulaceae > Novipirellula > Novipirellula maiorica. The sequence goes on from NZ_ANOG01000249.1 coordinate 5,129, forward strand.
GCAGCGTTTGGATCGGAATATAGATGTCCGACGAGAAGTCTTGAGAATCAAGCGAGCCGCCGATCGCTGCCGACGGATTTCGGGCTTCCAGCACTCCGACGATTTTGAAAAAGTCTTCGCTTTCCGGCACATACACCCGTTTGCCAAGCGGTTCTTCGTAGGGGAACAATCGGTCCGCAACTCCCGCAGAGATGACGCACACGGTGGCCGAGTGGATGCCGTCGGCATCGGACAAAAAGCGGCCTCCGCCTCGACGGATGACCAAATTGTTCACGTCATCGTATAGCGGGGTGCAACCGACTAGACGTCCATCCAACAGACGATCCTGGTAGCTAAATTGACGGCGAATTTCGCGGATCGGAATCGCCGCCTGGATGGTGGGGACCGTGCCCAAAATCAATTCCAAGTCGCTACGCAGCAGTCCATACTTGCTGGCCGACCGGTCAGCCATTTTTTCGTCTGGCGGTTTAACGCTGCGGACGATGATGGTGTTCGCACCAAGCGACTCGATTTGCTTCTGGACCTGATCGCTTGCCCCTTGGCTGATCGCGGTCAGCACGATGACCGCCCAAACGCCGATCAAGATCCCAAGCATCGTCAAACCCGTTCGCAGCGGATGCAGCGAAAGGCTTTTGATGCCAAGTTGCCATGTTCGTAACCAAAGCATTACGATTGCCTTGCAAGAAGTTGAACGACGTTTTCGTGTTGAGCCGCACGTGCGGCGGCGCGTTGTTCTTCGCTAATCAAATCGTCACGATCAAGCATCCCGTCCTTCAGCCGAATGATTCGTTTGGCTCGCTCGGCAACGTCATCTTCGTGCGTCACCAAAATGATCGTACGGCCTTCGTTATTGAGTTCGTCAAAGAGTCCGAGGATTTCTTCGGTGGTGACCGAGTCCAAGTTCCCGGTCGGTTCATCGGCCAAGATAAAGAAGGGATCATTGATCAAGCTGCGGGCAATCGCGACACGTTGTTGCTGGCCACCGGAAAGTTGAGACGGTCGATGGTCCAAACGCTCTGCTAATCCGACGCGCGCCGCCATGTTTTTCGCGCGTTCTAGCTCTGCAGCGCCCAGGCGACCTTGGTAATAGAGCGGGACTTGGATGTTCTCAACCACGCTCAATTGTTGGATCAAGTTGTAAGATTGAAAGACAAAGCCGATCCGTTGGCTGCGAATATCGGCAAGTTGGTCGTCGGTCAACGTGATGATGTCGTCGTTGCCCATCAACAGGCTTCCCGAAGTGGGTTGATCGAGGCAGCCGAGCATGTTCAGTAGCGTACTTTTGCCGCTGCCGGATGGTCCCATGATCGCGACGTAATCCCCTTCGGGGACATCAAAAGAGACGCCCCGGAGCGCTCGCACCGTCTCGCTCTTCAGCACGTATTCTTTTTTCAGATTACGAATCGACGTTGCCAATCGTGGCGGCGTATCGTTGGCCGCCGGCACAGGCCGCGTTTCGGTGGAGTACGCTTCCTTCGTGCTCATCGCGGGCCTCCACCACCCTGCGACATGCGTTTTTGCATCGCGGCGGTCAATTCGGATTCGGTGACCGTCCCATCGCCATCGCTGTCGGCTTCGACGAGTGATCCACGTCGTCGTTCATCGTCGACCGCATCGATTTCGTCTTTCGACAGTTTGCCATCGCCATCGGTGTCGGATTGTTGGATTCGCGACTTTGCAATCGACGCGGGATCGGGACGCCCACCCGCTGCCGAGCTACCGCCACCAGGTCCTTGATTACCGGGTCCTTGATTACTGGGACCAAAACCGCCATCGCCACGGCCGCCTGGCCCTCGCGGTGGGCCGCCCGCTTCATCACGTGGCCCCTCTTCGGTTGCGTCCATCGTCTCGCCACCGCGAGCGGTATCGCGAGCACGTTCGGCGGCAATTTCACGCATATCGCTGTTGTCGGTCTGTTCCAACTCGGGCAGGTCCATCAGCGTCAGGAACGAACGTAGGTTCAGCACGACCGTTTCGTCTTCCTCAAGTCCTTCATCGATACAGGCCATCGTGTCATTCGTCGCCCGGATCGTGACCTGGCGAGTTTCGAAAGATTGAGGGCCCGTTTTCACCAGCGAGTACATTTTGCCACCGTGTTCGTACAGTCCCTGGATCGGAATTTGAGTGGCATCCGGAATTTGTTCAACAAATATCTGGACCTCGGCCGTCATCCCGGTGCGAATGTTGTCGGGCGGATTGATGATTTCGACCCAGGTGGCATATTCTTTGATCGACGAACTGAAAAAACTGCCTGGTTCGGCATATCGGTTGACCTTGACGACCGCTCCCTTCAATTGCAAATCCGCAACCGACTCAACCGCGATTTTGGCGGGCATCCCAGCCTGGATCAATGTGATACGCGATTCGTTGACTTTGCATTTCACTTGCATTTGACTCGGGTCAGGCAAGCGAATAATGGCTTGGCGTTCCCGCACTGTGGCTCCCGCTTCGACCACAAATTCGGCATTGCCGCCTCGTGAACTGTAGCGGTTCGCATGAACGACCACGCCATCCGACGGAGCCAGGATGACACAGTTTTCAATCTGCTTTTGCACGTCGGCAAGTTCCTGCTGTTCTTCGGCCAACCCGCTTTCGGCTGCGGCAAGTTGAGCCTTGGCCGCTTCAATATCACTATCGAATTGGACCAGCATCTTGCGTTGAGTTAACTCTCGCAGGACCCGTAATCGGCCCTCAGCAGCTTGCAGTTGGTTTCTCGCGTTAGCGACGGCGTACTTGTCAGCATCAAGTTGCAGCGATTTGACAAGTCCTTTGGCTACCAATCGCTCGCTGCTTTGAAGCGCCAATTGATTTTTGCGAAGCTCTTGTTCGGCGATTGCCTTTTCGCTCAAAATCGCCCTCTCTTCGGTTTTGAATACCCCTTCGAGATACTCTTGGCGAGCAATTGTCGCTTGTTCGACAAGCGCTTTTGCCGTCGCGACATTGGCCGCAGCGGTAATCACTTGAATACGAGATTCCTTCAGCGTCAGTTCCAACTGCGATGCGTCCAGCTCAACCAGCTTGTCTCCTTTGGAAACCCGTGTCCCCTCGTCGATCACCCACAGAATGGCGGTGCCAGAGTTATTGCCCCGTGATTCGACTTGGCAGGTGACTTCGATATTGCTGCTGCTCTCGATTTCACCTTGTTCCAACACGATGTGGTCAAACGGTGCCACCGTGACCGTCGAGGTAATTAAATCTTTGGTGGGGATGCCCTCGGCTCGCTTGGCAAGGTAGTTGTATACAAACCACCCCGCCGTTCCTGCGACTACCAAAAACACGAGAAATCCAGCCATAAGGCCCCCACGTCGATGGCGGGCCGGGGCCGAGCGGGAAGCTGGTTTGATCATTGCAAACGGGTGGGAAATGAAGGGGGGGAGGGCGTCGATTCAGGCTCGATCTGGACGGAGCCTCTGTTTAAACCACGCCCCCTGACAAAAGTATCGGTTGCGAAGGCGATTTATGCCCCCTCATTGTAATCAAGCATCAAAATAGCGATCGGCATCGATCGTTAAATTCGCGGGAATCTTTGTGCGAAGCTCTTCCGGTGTTAACGAAAATCGGGGATTGATCTCCACTTTGACTCCATCAGCCACGGACGCTCCGGCGGCTTCGAGCCAGCGGCGATGTTGCGCCACGATCGCTTCTCTGGCTAATTTGGGTGTATCATTTTCGGCTCCGTCGGCATTCTTTACCGGCGCAAATCCTTCGCTCGGAAGCACTTCGACCACAAATGCATTTTTCGCACTGGGCAACAGATCGAAAATGAACTTTTCAAATTTCACGGCATTGGGTTCGCTCGGCGTGACCAAGTTTTCGCTGGCATCCAGATAGGGCACCTTTTTCTGAGCCCGATGAAACGGCAGCGACGATGTGTTCTGGCTGGCTCGGCACAGAAAATCGACGTCGATCACATGCACTCCGATGCTGCCCGCCCACAATTTTAATTGGCCATCCGCGTCGGTCGCTTCGGCCGCTTTTTGAGGCAAGTCGCTGTATTCGATCACTTGGACCTTGCCCTCGGCCAAGGCAATGTTTCCCACTTTTTCCATTGCAAAGCGTTTGCGAATGACTTGCGTGGTCATCTCGCTGCCAGACAACAAATGGTGCCCGATCAGCGTGGGCTCACAAACGTTCACAAGCGGATTGTCGACTTGGAAATAGGACAAACATTTGATGCCCCGTTTTTTCGCGTCCTCAAGACATCCGTTGCGATCAAGTGCTCGCACCGTTCCGCCATGACCATCGGGGCTGAGTGCCAGCGAGCTTTTCGATGCCATCAATAGTTTGCCCGACTTGGCATCCACTGCGGGCATCGTGCCTTGGCGAAAAATCCGCACGTCATCAGACGACATGCCTAGATAGTCGTTCTCTTCGAAATAGGCTCGCGTTTCCGCGTCGGTTGCATCGCTGGTCATGATGTAAAACGGAATTGCGACGCCGTATTTTTGACCAATCGCCAGCAGTCGATCGGCAAAAATCTGAAACAACGTGCGGCCCGAGACGGGACCGATGGAAAACATCCCTTTAGGTTGATCGAATCCCAATCGGGTACCCTGGCCACCGGCGACCAAGATCGCTCCGACTTCGCCGGCGCGTAGCGCCGCTTCGCCTCGCTGCAGTGCTTCCTCGACACTCCACTCCGCCCCACTGCCATCGGCGCGGACCGAAGGAGGGGTTTCGGCATTGGCCGCGAGCGATTCGAAATCAATTTTCTCGTCCTTGCCCGCCACCAGCGTCGCAATCGTTTCGAAGTCGACCTCTTCGATTTGAGCTGCCAAGTTTTGACGTTCCTCCTCAGAGAGTTCGTCCCAGTAATCCAGGACATGCTCTTGTGAATATTTAGCGAGTTGCGATTTCAGGGACTCGAGATTCATTTTTTCAAGCGTGGAAAACGAGGAAAGGAGAAGATGGGCGATGTGCGAATGGGGCACATTCGCGGTCTGGCCGCAAAACTTGTGCCGGAGGACTCGATTTGATCTGCTGTGCGTTTTTGGTCTGAGCATCTCGCCAAATTCGGGTCCTAAGACGATAAACCGCTAACGCGAGAAATTCCATCCGGTGTTTTCGTACCGCTGCTCGCATAGCGTTTCGATCTGAGTCTGTGGCAGAGCCTCACACCAAACCTCGCGGCCTCCGAACACGTCCACCACGTCGCGCTGCAATTTCGCCGGGTCGACATTAATGTTGGTGATGAATTGTTCATGCTCCCGCTCGGCACGGTAATCAGGCTGCCGTGGTGCGAATTTCAAACAGCGGGCAATCAACGCCAAGTCACCGTTGTACAGCAGCGTGCCATGATACAGCAGATGATGTCGGGCCATTCGCATGCTGTTTCCCGAGAACTTGCAATTGTTAAAGGTTAGATCGCATGTTCCTTGAAATTGAGCCGTCTCGGTCGCTCCGTCCAACTGTCGATTTACCGCGGTTTGCAGGTGCTGCATCACAAATTGATGAGTCACGTCGATGCGGGCCAAATCGGGACGCTGGTCCAAATCAAGCACCACGCTGTACATCAAGCATCCGGGGCCTCCGACCACCGAGGCGCCGCCGGTACAGCGGCGAAAAATGGGAATCCCTTCGCTGCGACAGAAATCGATGTCGACTTCTTCGGCCACCCGCGATGATCGGCCGACGATGACCGTAGGATGCTCGAATTCCCAGACACGAATGAATTCGCATGTTCCCCCCGTAAGCGATGTTTGCTCTTCCGCGATCAGCAACAACGCCTCGTCCATCGCGATTTGATGGGAAGCCTTGGTCAAGGGATGGTCGACAATCTGCATTCGTTCCTAGTCTCCGCGTAGCGAGTCAAGCAGCGGCATTTTTGCGACTTGACGCACCGCTAACAATCCTGCCAGCAACCCGAAGACGACGATACCCATCACAATCAACAGTGGCTCGATCCAAGGTGGATTTATCCCGCTTAGAACGCCATACGGCAATACTGCCAACATTGCACACACGGCACCGCAACCAATTCCCACCAACAGCAGGATGCTGGTTTCACGCAGCACGATTGCCGATAATCGCTGGCGAGTAAACCCGATCGCTCGCAAGACCGCCAATTCGCTACGCCGCTCCAGCACGCTTCGCAATTGAGCGATCGCCAAACCCACCGTTCCCAGCAACAATCCCAACGCCCCCAAACTTTGAAACGTACGCAGATAGGTGTTTTGCACTGCCATCATGCTCGCCAAGATCGATTCGCTTTGCGAAACGTCCATGCCGACATCGCCCAGACGGTTCTCGAGCGCCGCAGCAGCCTGATCTGTCTTGTCCGGCTCTGCATCGATCAGGAAATAGCGATAACCGCTGAGATCGGAAAACTGTGATTCAAAATTGGATTCTCCAATCAATAATTTGCCTTGCAGCAGCGTGTTCGATAGCAGCCCCACCACTTTCAAGTAAAGCGGTTTACCAGGTTCAAACTCGAATACCTTTGTTTCGCCGATCCCCTTTTGCATCTGCAGACTCCACATCGCGGTATTCAAATCGATGATCACCGGAATCGGATCCTCTGCGGTTCCCGTGGCTTCGGGCGAAAGCAAATCCCAAGGTGTTTGGCCATCTGCTACCGCTGCGTGCTTCGCCCATTCAAAACCGGGTAAACGCTCGGGAGATTCCTGGAACAGGTTTGAAAACGACGCGGGAACGCCAAGCACCGTAGGGCTGGTCGCTTGGTACAAATTGTTGCAACTGGCGTCCTGTCCGGCTCGCATCCGCATCGGAGCCACGATCGCATTGGCCATCTCCGCTGCGTCTTTGCCCATCAAGTCCCCGCGGATTTCAGGGTCTGCGAAATCGCGATAAAGTGGTTGAGCCGTTTGCGCGACAAGGTCGAATCCACCGCTGCCTGCTTCGGTCGGCCGCAAGCGAAATGCCGTAATCGCAATGATCAAAAACGCTGCGGTGGCCATCAACCCGATCGTCAACGTGCTCCGCAGCGGGTGGCGAGCAGCGTTTCGCGTCGCGAGCGATCGATATGAGGAGAGGGTGGCGAGTGCGTCGTTGGAACGTAGATGCGGCTGTTTTAACCGGGTGTAGACCAGCGTCAGTGCGGCGACGAGCAACAGCATGCCGCCGCCGACAAAGCCGCCCGCAGCAGCTTGACCGCCCGCTTGGGCCCCCAACGCCGCAACGATCACCGCCAACACGGCAAGTGAAATCGCCGCGATTCGCAATCGCGATACGCCGCGTGATTTTCCTTTTTGCAATGACGTTGCCGATCGATCTTGGTCGCTGCCCGTTAACAAACTACGTGCATCGACTCGGACGATGGAACGAACCGTCAATGCCAACGTAGCCATCGCAACAACCCAGCTGACAGTTGACCCGATTAATAAGCTTCGCAGTGTCCAGTGGAATGTCAAAAACGGGACCGTGACCGCTCCGACCCACCATGATCGAAGCGCCCACAAAACAAACATCGCATAGCCGATTCCGGCGATGATCCCCAAGACGACACCGATCGTCGCCACGACGCCCCCTTCGCTCAATACTAAACGTCCGAGTCGACGTGGAGTCCATCCGATGGCAAGCAGCGTGCCAAGTTGTTTCAGTCGCTGGGTCAGCCCCAGCCGGAACAGCATCGCAATCAACATCACCGCCGACAAAATGACGAAGAAACTAAGCGACAAAAAGAGAGCGTCAAACGGTGTCGTGCCTCGCGATGCGGCAAGTTGTTGATCGCGGATGCGGTGAATCGACCATCCAAGATCGTCAAACGAGGGTTCAAGCGAGTCGAGGATTTTGGATCGCAGTTCAGCTTCGCTTTCGTTTGCAGCGATTTGGATGCGAAGCCCCGTCGTGTTGCCAAACCGGCTGCCAAACAATCGCTGGCCCTCGGACAGCGGCAAGAATGCTTTCGGCGTCAGCCGGTAATTGTTCCAGTATTCGTCATCGTCAGAGGAAATGTCGCGAGTCAGTTTGAATGGCAAATCCCAATTGCTGATCGAGTCCTGGTCGGTAACGCCCGGCACGGTGGGCGTCAAATCGGGATCGTTATAGACCGTGGGCGGCTTGTCAAACACCGCTTGGCGTGATCGGCGGTACGGTTTCGCTGGCTGCGTGATGGGAACAATGTCGGTCACCACCGCCGAAAAATGTCGCTCGATCTCGTTACCGTTTTCCACTTCGGGTTCGTAGTAGGCAATCCGTAGTGGGGTGCCGATTTCTGCGTCGAGCTGTTTGGCGGTCCAGTCATTGAGTACGAGTGGGACGACGGTAGTATCGTCGTTTGCACCCGAGGATGGACGACTGCCGTTGCCCGCTGGCGTGTTTTGCGGCAGCATGTTGTTGGGTAGCGCAAAGTCCAGCGGTAAGTCCGGTGTGGAATCGATCGCAGTGATGGTGCTGTAGGGCACCGAAGCAATCACCTCGCCGTTATCATCAATGCGTTCGATGGCATTCGCCAAGTAAGTGCAAACTTGGGTTACCCGATCACGTCCCAGTGCGTTGACGGTCTGTTTGACGACTTGCTCGGGAAGCAGCAATTGATCGCTGGTCAGTGACACATATTCGAAAATCGTCTCGCTGTCGCCGCGGGTTGCCGTATCGCCAGCCTCGACAAAGACCTGCTTGATCTGTTTCAAGTCTAATCCGAGTGCCTCGAGCGTGATGTTCAGCGCCGAGCGATCGATGGCCGAATCGAATAACAACAAGTTCGCTTGTCCCTCGCGCTGCAGTGCGTCGGCCACGGTTTCGCGGCGGAGATAGACGTTTAACGGTGCCGCTTGACTGGCCGTCACCGAAAAACGCCCCAATCCGCGATCGGGGACGATGCTCAACACCTCCATTCGTGGCAGTCCTTCGCTTTGAATATCGCGGCGGCCCAGCGGGCTGTCCGCCGGTACGGCGGCTTCGACCGGAAGACGCACCGTGACTAAATCTCCGACGTTTACCCCCAATTCGGTTGCGGTCGCCTGGTTCAGCACCACTCCATCGTCGCTGGGTAATACGTCGGGACGAACACTTTGCACGCCCAGATCCCAAAAATTCTCGTCGCATCCAATCAATTGCACCGAACCGGCACGGTGGGTGACGTCGCCCTTGGTATTTTCGGATTCAACAATTCCGGCGGGAAAGAAAATCAGCGAGACAGCGTCGGCGGCTTCGCCCGTGTCGGAAACGCTGGTGACTTGTTGGCTGCTGAAAAAGCGTCCCGGGGCGACCATCGAATCGGTGCGTCCGAGTCGTTCGATCGTCAATTCACGCAGACTGCCTCGCATCGAATCGCCAACCAACAATGCGCCGACGATTACCGCCGTGGCGGTTGCGACGCCGAGCGCGACCGATGCCGAAATCCGCCACGAATGGCGCACCGACGACATGACCATCGTCTGCATGCCAAACGATGGGGTCGAGTTTTGGTTTCGGGGCGTTGGGTTCTCGGTTTCCATTGTCATGTTGACCTTCAAAGATTCCTCACAATCGGCACAATCGTTCTGTTCATCATGGTGACGGTTGTACCGTGTTTAGCAATCCCGCGTCGTTTAGCAATCCCGCGTCGCAGGTTTGAGTCACACAATCAAAGCGACCGATCCTCTTTATCATACGGCCAAATGGATTTGGTTGACGGTATCGCTGGATTTCGCCTCGGGTTTGATTTGTCGAGGCGATCAGAAGCTGGCCCGGCCCTTGCGGGGGAATCGGGGCGAAAGGATGAGCCTCGCTTGGCAAATTTGCAAAAAACGAAACGACGTCGGTTGCGATTTGCCGCTAGCCTGCTCGTGATCAGCGGGGGGTGTGTCAGCGGAGATGCCGACCGCTGGCCTCGTTCAAGCATTGCTGCAAAGGAACCTGCAGCAACGAATCGTATCGCCACTCACCGTCCCGCCGCAGATGATCCGCGGCACGCGAGCCCGGCAACCGAGTCGTCGCCGTTTCGATTGACTGGATATCCGATTCGTCCTGCGGGGCCTAAATCGTCCAACTCCAGCGGCGATGCGGAAGCACTTACCAAGCAAGAAGCACTTACCAAGCAAGTCGAAGGTCTCTCGAAACCTTCGCCCTCAGGTGTCACGCTGGGCAGCCCACAGTCGTATTGGCCTGTGTCGCCGCAAACGCAGCCGGCGAACGCCGCGGCCGAACCCATCTCGCCACAACAAAACCACACTCCCATTGCGGCTCCATCAGCCGACCTTGCATCGGCACCGCTTGATGACTTGATGGATCTTGGGCAAGAGAGTTTGGCGGATGATTCAGGTTTGCCGTCGGTCCAATCGACATCGCTTCCTGTCGCGACGAACACGATCAACGGATGTCCAACACGGCCAATCAGCGAAACCGAAATGCTGCACTTGGCGTTATCGCAAAGCCCGGTGCTTCGTCCGTTGGGGCTACGAATTTTGGATTCGCCCGAATCTGCCACCACGATTTATGACCGCAGTATTACTGCCAGTGATCCCTTTTTTGGACCGCAAGCCGCGTTGGCGGCATTCGACAGCACGCTGTCCGCCAGCGCGACGTCACAGAACAACGACCGCGTTTTCAACAATGCAACGCTCGGTGGCGATGTTCAAGAGTTGACGCAAGACTACGCGACTTTTAACGCTGGGATCCAGAAGCGAACGCTCTCGGGTGCCATTTGGGATGTAACGACCCGCAAGCAATATGATGCCAACAATCGTTCCGCAAATAGTTTTCCTAGCTACTGGGAAACGCAGCTCGAAGCCGGAGTGCGTCAGCCGCTGTTACGAGGCGCCGGCAGGCAATTCAATTCGATTGCCGGGCCAAATGCCCAGCCCGGTTTCAATTTTTCCAGGGGCATCCTGATTGCTCGTTTAAATACACGTATCACCGAAGCCGATTTTGAAATTGCAGTACGCACATTCGTAAACGATCTGTACGCAGTGTACTGGGATTTGAAGCGACAATACCGCAGCTACGAAAGTATCATCGCGGCGCGAGACCTCGCCTATCGAACTTGGCAGAGCGTGTTGGCTCGCAGCCATGCACAAGTCGATGGCGGCGAAGCGAACAAAGAGGCTCAGGCACGAGCGAAATATTATCGCTATTGTCGCGAAGCCGAATTGGCGCTGGGCGGCGGCGATTCCGAAACGGGGCTGTTTGCTACCGAGCGGCGGTTGCGACGCATGATCGGATTGCCGACCAGCGATGGCCAGATCCTGCAGCCGATCGAAGATGGACCGGAGGCGGAGTTCCATTTCGACTTTGAAAGCGTGTTCAATCAGGCGCTGGCGAATCGCACGGAACTGAAGCGGCAAAGTTTGAAAGTCCAGCAGCAGCAGTTGCAGTTGGTCGCGTCAAAGAATTTTTTGCTGCCGCAGCTCGACATGATCGGTCGCTATCGGCTCCGTGGTTTCGGAGACGATTTAACAGGAAGCGACCCGCGACGATTTGGTAGCGCCTATGACGACTTTTTCTCTGGCGATCATCAAGAGTGGGAATTTGGGCTCGAGATGGGCGTCACCGCGGGACGCCGACAAGCTCGTGCGGCAGTACGCAACGCGACGCTGTTGTTAGCGAAAGAACGCAATCTGTTGGCCGAACAGCAACGAACGCTCGAATTTGACATCAAGGATGCGATCGCCGAGGTCGATGCCGCCTACGCTTCGCTGAACTACTCGCGGTTACAATACGAAGCCGCCCAAGATCGTTTGCGGTCCTCGGAAGTGTTGTTTGATTCGGACAAGATTCAAATCGAATTCCTGCTCGATGCTCAAGAGGAATTGTTGCAAACCGAACGTCAATACGCTGCCGATCTATCTCGCTACTCACTTGCGATCGTATCGGTCAGCGCCCAGTCCGGCACGTTATTGGACGACGTCGGTATCCACCTGCAAAACAGCAGCACACAAACTCACGCCGTCTACACGCCTGCGGAATAGAACGCCCATTTCTTCGTAAACGCAACCGTCGAGATGTGACGAATTCTCGAGCTGCGTGGGATGTTGATTAGTAAAGTGGGATAGGCTTCCAGCCTGTCATTGCATCCTCGACAGTCTGGAAGCCTATTCCACATTACCAAAACCGCAGTAATTAAATCGACTTCCCAATCGTCGGCGCGAGAAATCAACAGGTCGTGACATCGGGGAAACAAGCGAATCACTTGCTCATCAAGAAATCTCTTGATTTGGCTTCCTCAAGCATTTTCAGTTGCGAGTCATTGCATTTGTTAACCCAAGCTTTGATGGGTTCACCATAGGCGGGGCCGATTCCAGCTTCCTGAAATACCTGCATCACGCGGTGAGTGACAACACTACGCGTGTGGAGACTAACGAAGTCTTCGCCGTTCCATATTGAACCATCGTCCCTGGCGGTTCGATGGAGTCGGCCGGTAGGAACCGGCCCTACGCTCAGGAACCCATGTTTGACAAAACGCCGGTGTAATTCACGAGGTTTGCTTGTACCGTCACGGCCATCGCCGCGGGTGAGGCTGGAAATCGACCTTGATCTGTAAAGGTGGACTATGATGGTTGGATCGCAACTTGCCTCTGCCAAAAATACAATATCCATGAACCAATCTGTTGACACCGACGGTGCTTCGGGGCAGCCCACTTCGGGTAAGCCCCAAACCTCGTTTATAGGTGTTTTGAAGACGCTGGTGATCGCTATCGTGGTGGCGGTCTCGCTGTTGAGCTTCCCCAGTGTGCTGCCTTTGAGGCTGACTTCCCAAAAAACTTGCCTTGCAATTCGCGATCGATTAACTTCGTCGATTGCGGTCCAGCACCACGGCGGTTGTGGGTTGATGCTACAATCTACGGCAACCTGCAAACGCCTCTCTTGTCTCCCAACTCCTATTCGTAGTCACCATCAATCATGACTTCCAAACTTCGGATTTTTCTGCTCACTTTTGGGCTCTTCTTCTCAGGGACGCTTGCCGCGTCGGCTACCAACATCGTGTTCGTCATTTCGGATGACCAAGGCTATGGCGATCTGGCGTGTACCGGTAACCCGATCATCAAGACGCCCAACATCGATCATCTTGCTTCGGAAAGTTCGGGGCTGAGCGATTACCACGTCGCTCCGACCTGTTCTCCCACGCGTTCGGCGTTGTTGACAGGTCACTGGACCAACCGCACCGGGGTTTGGCACACGATCATGGGACGATCGATGTTGCGAGAAAACGAAGTCACGGTTGGCAAGATGTTCAGCGACGCGGGCTACCAAACCGGGATGTTCGGAAAGTGGCACCTCGGCGACAACTATCCCTATCGTCCGGAAGATCGCGGATTCACCGAAGTCTATCGCCACGGCGGCGGTGGTATCGGCCAGACGCCTGACGTTTGGGACAATGCCTACTTTGATGGTGCTTATTTTCACAACGGCAAGATCGTCCCGGCCGAAGGCTTTTGTACCGACGTCTTCTTTGCTCAGGCAAATGAATTCATTAGCAAGTGTGCAAAAGAGAAGAAACCATTTTTTGCCTACATCTCGACGAACGCGCCACACGGTCCGCTGCATTGCCCGCAAAAATACATGGATATGTATCCGGACCAATCTGACAACATTGCCGCTTTCTATGGCATGATCACCAATATCGATGACAACGTTGGCAAGACCCGCAAACTGATCAAAGATCTTGGCATCGAGGATGACACGATCTTCGTCTTTACCACCGACAACGGAACCGCCAGCGGTGCGAAGATTTACAACGCGGGGATGAGGGCCGGAAAGGGCAGCCCCTACGACGGCGGACACCGCGTGCCATTTTTCTTGCATTGGCCAGCCGGCGGTATCACCAAACAACATGACGTTGATGAGTTGACGCACGCTGTCGATATCGTCCCGACGCTGCTCGAAATGGCAGGTGTCGAGAAACCGGAAAATGTGAAATTTGATGGGGTTTCGATTGCTGCGTTGTTAGACCCAAGCAAAGATGTCGATTGGCCTGAGCGTTTCGTGATCAGTGACTCGCAGCGAGTTCGTGACCCGATCAAATGGCGAAGCTCGTCCGTGATGTCGCAAAAGTATCGACTGATCAACGGTAAAGAACTTTACGAAATTGCCGTCGACCCCGGCCAAAAGAACAACGTCGCCAATGAGCATCCCGAAGTCGTTGCGACCATGCGTGAGTTCTATGAAAAGTGGTGGGACGAATTGGAGCCCACGTTTTCTCAGACCACCGAGATCTACCTCGGACACCCCGATCACCCCGTGGTCAATCTGACCGCTCACGATTGGATTCAAAAAAATCTATCCGCCGTGGCATCAAGGATCGATCCGCGCAGCTGACCGTCGCCACCCGAAATCCGACAAGCTCAAGCACGAAGGACATTGGGCGGTGAAGGTGGTTCGTGACGGAAAATATCAAATCTCGCTACGCCGTTGGCCGGGTGAGTCGGGGGCGGCCATCAACGCGTCACTACCACCAGAAGAAAACGTTCCTGGCGCCACCAAGGCGTTTCGTACCACGCCCGGTGACGCCATCGGCGCTAGCCACGCGGTCCTACGCATCGACGACAAAGATCTCGATCGCAAACCGGTAAGCCCCGGTGTCGAAGAAGTCAGTTTCGTCACCGAACTAAAAAAGGGTTCGTATCGGCTGGCTCCCGTATTCGAGATCAGCGAAGGCGAACTTGGCGCGTACTATGTCGTCGTGACAAGCTTTGACTGACATTCGCTGCCTATGCCTGTGATTGCAAAAAACGCTCGCACCACTGCAGCAGCGCTTCGGACGCTTCGCCCTCTTCGCTGACAATCCCGTTCGCGCCGGCACGCCGCATCGCTGCGACCTTACCTTGGTAGCGGCAGCGGACCAGGATCGTAGAGTCGGGGTTCAGGGCCCGCAGCACCGTGACAATCTCTTTGGCGATCGAGTCATCGGGAACGCTGACGACCGCAAGGTTGCAGTTGGCTGCGTCAGCCCGCTTCAAGACTTGCGGATCGCGAGCGTCGCCGGCAACGGTATGGAATCCTTGTTGGGCGAAGGGGTGCAAATTGATCGGACTGAAATCGATCAATCGAACATCAATCCCCTTCATTTCGAGCTGAGAACTAATTTGGCGTCCAATCAGCCCGATGCCAATCACAACCGCATGCCGGCTGGTGTCGTTGATCAACCCGTGGTGGTCGTGTTCATCGTGCTCGTATTGCTCTTCACCCGACCAACGGAGTCCAAATTGGATCAATTGCGGCGTCAGGATCAATGTTCCCAATGCGATTAGCAGCAAGCGGTTGTATGCGATCGGGCTAAGCAGTTCCTGTTTTAATCCCTCGGAAAGCAGCAAGAACGAAAACTCGCCCATTTGAGCCAATCCCATTCCCATGCCAATTGCGGCTTTCGTGCGTAGCCCCACCAATCTCAGTGCCACCGCCGCCGCCACGCCTTTTATCAGCAGAATCGACAACACTCCGCAAGAAATGAGCAGCGGTTCGTCCAAAAATTGACGCGGATTCAGTAGCGTTCCGAGCGTGACAAAGAAGATTGCCGCGAACGTTTCGCGAAACGGTAACACGATTGTGTCGATTTGTTTGCTGAGGCGATTGCCGCTCAGCACGATCCCCGCGGCCAACGCACCCACGGCCGAGGGCAAGCCTAGGAAGTGAGCGATCCAGCAGACACCGCCCAACACGCACACGGCAAACAGGACGACCAGTTCGACGCTGCGGAGTTGAGCTAATTCCGGCACAAGCCACCGGCGAACGAGTTGATAGAGAATGCCGACGCTGATCACAAAGATCAGCGATTTGCCACCGAGCAGGGCGTAGGCATTGAGCGAAGGAGGTTCGCCGTGCTGCGTCAGCAACGGGATCAGCAACATCAGCGGGACCAAGGCGACGTCTTGAAACAGCAAGATTCCGATCGCGCGGCGGCCCGAGGGAGAAGCCGCCCGGCCCCATTCCGCCAACGCTTTAAACACCAACACAGTCGAGCTCAAGGCGACAGCCGATGCGGCCAACAGGGCCCCATTAATGCCCATCCCCAACATGATGCAGATCAACGCTACTGGAATGGCAGCGATTGTCATTTGGACGACACCGCCAAGCAAAAAGTAACGGCTCAGCCGTACCAATTCTTCGAGTGAAAACTCAATGCCCACCGCAAACAATAGCAGCAAAGCGCCGAGTTCGGCCAAGGCTTCGAGTTCATGACTTTGCTGTTTTACGAACCCCAACGCGTCTTGGCCGATCACGCCGCCGACGACTAAATAGCCGACCAGCATTGAAACACCGATACGTTTGCACACGGCGCCGGCAATCAAACCGGCGGTCAGCACGAGCAGCAGGACCGTTGTGATTCCAGAAATATCGTCCATGGACTATCGCAAGAAGCAGACAATGTTGGCGGTGAGTGTCACGACGAGATACAATAGACCCGATCTGCGGTTCGTGTTAGTGTGCATCGGATGTCGCCATACGGTTTGTGGATCTTCACACGCGATCATGAAATCCATTCCAAAATGGGGACAACCTGAATGAGTATCGACTTAACAACCCATTATGGCGGATTGAGTTTGCGTTCGCCGGTCGTCATCGGGGCTTGTCCATTGACGGCGCAAGAACAGATGCGTGTTGCCATTGATGCGTGCGGGGCCGGAGCGGTGGTGCTGCCATCGTTGTTCGCAGAGCAAGTCTTGCTTTGGAACCAGAAAAACGGCCAAACGTTGACTTCGCGTGATACACAAGTGCTCTCGCGAGCCCAACGATTCAAGGTGGATTCATATTGCAATGATGCCGAGACCTACTTGTCTATCGTTCGCCGCGCACGCCGCCAGACCACGCTGCCAGTGATTGCCAGCTTGAATGGGGACAACGCAAGTCATTGGCTCGACTATGCCGGGGCGCTACAGGAGGCGGGGGCGAGTGCGATTGAATTGAATTTGCGGCATCCGCCCCCAGCTGAATTTTCGGATGCACGTGAGATCGAGGATTCGCTTGTCAACGCGGTGAAAATTATCCATCAATCGATCTCGATTCCGCTGTTCCTAAAATTGAGTCGCGAATACACCAGTCTCAGCCATTTGGCGGTCCGTATGCTGTCGGGGATCCAAGGCTTGGTGTTGTTTGGTCGTTCACCCGAAGTGGATATCTCGCTCGATACGTTGCAGATGAGCACCGATTGGTGTTTGACACCCAGTGGGAAAATATCGCATCTGCTTGAATCCGTGATGCGAGTCCATGCCTTCTGTCCGGCGATGCCGATCGCGGCCTGTGGCGGCGTCAGCAATGCAACCGACGTGATCAAAGTCCTGTTGGCCGGCGCCGATGTCGCTATGGTTTCATCGGCGGTGTACCGCGAAGGCCCCGATATTGTGCGTTCGATGATCGATGGTTTGGTCGTGTTTATGGAACGCCATGGTATCCGTTCGATGCCAGAATTGCATGCGATTCGGCCGCTGGAATTTAGCAGCGAAGAAGAGCGATTGGATTATATGGAAGCGTTGGCGTCGCGTGTGCCACCGTCTCAGAAGAGCGCCGGACAGCGAAAAATGAGTGGCGATCGATGGGGACATCTGCAAGCCGCCGATACCATTTAGGTCAATCTCAATCGCTCAAGAACCGGCGGGAAATCGCGGTTTTGTTCTCCGTTCCCGATGCGCTCGGTTCACGCTCGAACTTACGGCGTCGTTTCTTCGACTTCGAAAAATCGCCGAGCGGCGCTGTGCAGCGCCAAGCCTTGCCATTCGGCCGCATGTTTTCGCGGAATCAATCCGGGACATAACCGTGGTGGATCGTAAAGTGTGTGAAGCGTCGCGGTCACCAGTTCCGACGACGTGTCAGTGCGTGCCGCTAAGAATGCGGTGGTTCCGACGGTTGCCACGCCCATTTCGGGAAGTTCGATCCCAGGGTAATCGCCTGCATCAATCGTCATGGGACGCAGCGTGGGGTGTTGCAAGGCAATTTTGATCGGATTGGGAATCGGCATCAATTCCCAGCGATGGCTGCGGATCAGCTTGGAAATCAGCGGGCTGCCCAGCCCAACGCAGATCACGGCGACATCGGGGGCCGTGTCGGATTCGAGTTCTTTCCATGCCATCACCTCGCGTGGTGCGACGTCGGGCGTGATCGCAAGCGATTCAAATACCATCTCAGTCGCCTCGCGTGATCCACTGCCGATCGGACCGACGGCGATGCGATGGCCTTTCAAATCGCTCAGCGCATGGATATTCGCGTCCTCACGTACCAACAGATGGACGACTTCAAAAAACAACGGGGCAACAACACACAGGTCGTTTCCGCTGATTGCCGACGCCTGCATCGGAGCGAGATGGACTTCGCCGCTCAATAGCCGTGATCGGTTTTCACGCGACCCGTTGCTGGCAGCCACCGACGACGTGACGCCGTGTTTCTTTTCCAATCGCTCGGCGATCGTCGCGGATACCGTGTTGTAGACGCCATCGTCCAACCCGCCGGCGATGTGAACGACGCTAGGCATCGATTCTTTGTATTGGTGCCACAGCACGGACAATCCGACAGCGACAAAAGGAGTCAACAACAACAGCAGTAACATCACCGCTTGGAAGCGGCGATGCGAGGTGGACGAACTGACCATGCGGCGTCCCATGACCGCGGCGACCAATGGGACTCCTTCGAGCCAATGCCAAACCTTGACTGGCAGCGAGCGAGGTCGCGCCTTGATCGGACGATCTTCGAGAAAGGCATCCAGGTCGTCGGCAAGCTTCGCTGCCGACTCGTAGCGTTTTTGTGGAATCTTTTCTAAACATTTTGCCACGATCGTTTCGATGTCAACGGGAACGTCGGGGCGAAAGTAGCGTACCGGCGGCGCGGGGTTGTGAACAACATCCAACAGCGTTTGCATCACGGTGTCGCCCACAATCGGCGGCCGACCGGTCAGACACGCGAACAGGATGGCTCCCATCGCATACACGTCGCTTTGCCGATTGGCTCGATCGCTCAATCCGCCGGCTTGTTCAGGCGCCATGTAGTGAGGCGTCCCAAGCGCCGCACCCGTTCCCGTCACGCTGCTGTCGGCGTCCATGTGTTTGGCCAGCCCGAAATCGGTCACATGGACTTCGTCGTGTTCGTCGATCAGCACGTTGGCAGGTTTCAGATCGCGATGCAGCACCCCTTTGTGATGCGCGTGGTCGATCGCGCGAGCCACGTCACGGACATAGCGAGCGGCTTGTTTGGGCTGCAGTGTTTCCGCGTAGATTTTCCGCTGCAAGTCACTGCCGCAAATGTACGCCATCGAAAAGAAATGGTGGCCGGCACGCTGACCAAACTGATACACCGGTACGATCCCGGGGTGACTCAGCCGCGCCACGGCTTGGGCTTCGGTATAAAACCGCCGCACATCCGATTCGTCTGCCAACATGCCCCCGCGAATCATCTTGACCGCGACCATGCGGTTGAGTTGTTTTTGGTTCGCCAGATAGACGATTCCCATGCCGCCTTTGCCAAGCACTTTCTGAAGCTCGTAATCGCCCAAATCAAACGGCAGTGTCGGGCCAGGGTCGTTTTTGGACCGGTTCGCCATCGGCAGCGTGATCGCCGGATCGACATTGGATTGCTCGCCGACCGCCGATGTGATGGCGACCGTGTCGGCGCCGTTTTGGACTCGCTGGCGATGGGATGACAATCCCGACGCCATCGTCACTTGGCCAAGCAGGTCGGCCGCTTCCATCAGTTGTTTTAATTGTCCAGCAACCTCCGGGAACTGTTTCAAAAAATCTTCACGGCTGGTTATCTCACCGGCATCACACGAACGCAGGTACGCCGCAAAAGCTTCGTCCACGGGATCTGCGGTAGGTTCGTTGTCAGCCATAACAGGTTGTGGCAGAGGATGGAAAAAGGAGAGCAAAGACGTCGTCGATTCTAACTCAGGCTCAATTGGATGCCCCGGTAGGGCGCGGCAAAGTTTGGCGAGGATCGAATCTCCACCACGCCTCTCAGCCCGCCGAGCACAGCGGCGAAAACGCCGATTGTCGTGTTTTTCACAACCAAGGGCTCATGTCGTGGTCCAAAATCGTTCTCAGTTTTTGTAGTCCACGTTTCAGTAAACCGGCCACCGCGGTGTCGCTTTTGCCCATTCGCTCGACAATTTCCGATAGCGGCAGCCCTTCCATGTAGCGGAGCCGGATCGCTTCGGCCTGAGTTTCAGGCAATTGATGCAGGGCTTCTAGCAGTGCCACGGTCGCCTCGGTACGGATTGCGGCTCCGCTCGGGCTAGTCGTGCTGCCGGGCAATTGTTGGATCCAGGCACCCCCGGCGGAATCGTTCGGGGAGGGTTGGTTGGCGTCGACTTCGCGTTTGAGCGACCTTTTTTGGGTCGTCACATGCCGAGTGACTGCGGATGCGACGTTGTTTTTCAGTACTCCCCGCAGCCAGCCTGCGAATTCTGCCGGACTCGAGCCCCGAAAGGAGGCCAAATCGCGTTTCGCTTCTAAAAACGTCAACTGGACAATGTCAGCCGGATCGATCCGACGTCGCAATCGTTCCGACAGAAAGCGATGCGCCAACATCAATAGGTACCCCCGATAACGCTCAAGCAATTGTCCGAGCGCTTCATTGTTTCCCTCTTTCGAGGCAATGACCAAATGGGTGGTTGATTCGGAACGCTCCACGCTGAGATCGCCTATTGTTACTTCCTGGAAAAACCTTTGTCAGAATGACGTACCCGCGACACGGTCACACCGGTACAATCATCGTGTCACCCCCACAGCACCGTGTTTCGATGGCAATCGCATTGAGCTGCGGGCGTTCGCACATGCGAGATGGGGGGACACGGAACCTGATTATAGAAGAATGAAAGAACTTCGGATGCCAAAGAATCACTTAAACGTTCGCTTTTCGCAATCTCTGCGGAACAATTGGAATTTGTTTGCGTTGATCGCCTTTGTGGCTTGTCTTGGATGTAGGGATGCTGTTGAGGAATCGCCCACCGTGCCGCCGCCTGAGGCGGTGACACCTGCCGAACAAGTGCCGGCGCCAGCCGAATCGTCGCAATCCGAACCACCGGGGCAGCTCGAATTGCCGCCCGGGGATATCCCCCCAGCGAACTCCAATACGCCCAAGCCCGGAGGCGGCGGTGGTTTGGAGATGCCTGACCTGCAGACCAGCAACAAGCCGCCGGTCGCCGATGACGCGGAAACGGCGGAGTCCGAAATTTTGTACGGTTCCTTGGACGAAATTCAAAATCGGATCTCCAACACCAACAAAATCACCGTCGTCGATTTTTGGTCGCTCTCCTGTCGCCCGTGTCTCGAAGAATTTCCTGGCTTGGTGCGACTGGATAAACAGTTCGCCGACAAAGTCCAATGCATCTCGGTGGACGTCGATTACGATGGACGAAAGTCGCGGCCACCGAAACATTACGAAGAACGAGTCGTTGCGTTTGTCACCAGTGTCGGAGCGACTTTTCCTAACTACATCAGCACGACCGAAAGCGATGAAATCTATTCCGAATTGGATCTTGATTCGATTCCTGCTGTGTTGATCTACGATGCGGAAGGGAAATTAGTCAAAAAGTTTGTCGACGCCGGCGATACCGCGGGCTTCACATACGACAAGCAGGTGATTCCGTTTGTTAAACAGTTGATGCAGGATGCCAATTAGCCGCATCAATCGTGGTTCCTTAGCCAATGATCCCGTTGCGGAGATTTCCTGGCGTTACTTGTTCGTTTCCAGTCGCTCGAACACATATTCGTTGCATCCCCAGCCGCTGCCAACGGTTTTGAGTTGATTGAGCACAAAACCGCGTTGTCGCAGTGGCACGATGATCGATACCGGCTTGGCGACTTCGAACGGCAGCCCTCCGATCCAATCGACCCAGTCGTGCCAAGCCGACATGCCGCGGTCCTCGCGTTTCGCTCGCCAATCTCTCAGCGGTGACGGGTTTTGCAAACGAGCAAGCCGGGCAAGTGCAAACTTGCACTCGTACCATGACGCAATGGTTAACACCCACAATGGACGCAGCGGTTTGGGCAGACGGTTATAGATCTGTTTGATCTTCAGCCATCGTCGACTCGCGCCGCCTTGGTCATTGTAGATCGCCAGACATAGTTGACCGCCCGGTTTGGTCGCACCTGCGGCAATTTCAATCGCGCGATCCATCTGGCCGGTGTGATGCAGCACGCCCCAGGAATAGACGATGTCGAACATCCCCAACGATTCGATCATGGCTTGGTCGAGCACCGAGCCCTGGTCGATCTGCCAATTGGATGCTTGATTGGCAAAGCGTTGCTTCAATGCTTGGGTGCACCCGACACTGTCGCGGTCGTAGTCAATCGAGACGACGTCGGCGCCCAGGTTGTGGGCCGCCAAAGAGAATAACCCGCTGCCGCTGCCGATATCCAACAACCGTTTGCCGGCAAGCGATTGAGTGCCAAGCATTTGCTGAAGCGATCGCTCGGCTTCGACCACGCGATCGTCGTCGAGTCGCTCGAGAAAGGATCGCCAATTCTCACCAAACGTAAAACGTGGCCGTTCATGTTCGTTGGCTGCGGAAGTCGATGTCACGGAACGTCTGGGGCCAGAGTGAAGAAAGAGGGCAAAGCCAAGCAGGATTACGAACGCGGACGAAAAAGGGCGCGGAAAAGGGGGACAGCTTGCAAAAGGGGCTGAGGTGCAAATGGTCCATTGGATCCAATAAAAGCGATCTTGCGATTCCTATTGCTATCGGCTGCGGTCCTATACGTGGCCGCAAAGTCGGGTGGATTCGTTACTTTGTCCATAATCCTCACAACCGAAATGATTCTCACAGCACACAGTGTCAACATAAAACACATCAACCGGTTCGGAAATCGTAAAGTCAGCTTGTTCTTATCTTAAGAAAGTGTATCTCGTTCCAGCGAAATTCGATAGCAAACAAAGGCCGGGTCGCCGTTACCGTTTGATTGTTGGAAATAAAAATAGGCTGGTTTACCGAACGATGCGAAACCTTTTTACCTACCTTTTGTTGGGCTTGGGCGTTTGTGCCGCGACGCCGTCGTACGGTCAGAGCACCATTAGCAATTCACCGTTCGATTTGACCCTTAGCAAAGGTAGTTGGATCGCGTCGCTTCCTGAATATCAGATGGGAACCAACAGCAGCGGTGGATCGGCGTTCTTTGACGATCAAGACCAGTTCGGTGGGATCGTGCGACTCGACGCCGTTCGTCGGGCACTCGGAACTCGCACCAGTTTCGAAGGCAACATTTTCTATGCGTTCGCCGGATCGTCGAGCGACGGAAGCACGGGGGATATTAATTTTCCTAATCCGGCCGATGGTTCCAATCTATTGCGATCCGGGGCTTCGCCACAATTCGACAGCGATGTTCAGCATTACGGAGGTGACCTTGTCATTCGCGATACTTGGAAAACTCGCTTTGGCGGACTTTCTGCTGGGGTGGCGTATAGCTTGATGGGGTTTGATCAAGACTTTGAACTCGATGACGGCTCACTACGCTTGTTCAAAGAAGAACTCGATACCGATTTCCAAGGCGGGAAAGTGGTCACCGGTTGGGACGGGTACCTGTTAGGACGGGCGAGCAATTTGAAGCTGAACGTCGGTATCTATGACATGGATGCCAACTATTGGGCAACCCCGTCGGCGGTCCCAGCCAACTATAGTGCCGAACTCAGCAAGACGACCTACACGATTGAGACCGAGTTCACGACCCGCGATCAATTGTGGGGCTACGACGTCGGGATGACAATCGGCGTCACCTACTTTGCCGACATGCCTACGATCAACCACAACGTCGGATCGGCGGCAACGCTCGGAACCGACGATGCGGTGACAGTATCGCTAATGTGTGACATCCTGCTGCTGTAGATCGCAGCAGCGAGCTTGGCTTACTGCGTTTGTTCTTTGTTACAACTGCTGTCCATCGGTGTGGATTCGCCAACCACATCGACCGGATGCGTGTAAAGGTAACGCCAAACATCTTCGTGCATGAATTCGCCGGTTGCTTTGCTCTTGTAAGCCCGGCTGCCCGGCTGGACGCTACTGTGTGCCACGCTCGCATTTCCGTTGACGTCAAAGTCGGTGATCAGCCGCCGGGTGTTTTGATACGGAAATTTCACCTTGTCGACGTTCACGATCGGGCCAAATTTGTGCATCCCTAGCAGTTCCCAGCTGCGGCAATAGTGGTCGGCGGTCCAGCCGCCATCGAGCACATGCGAGAATCCAAAGTAACGGTTCTCGGGCGTTGCCGACGGTAATGCTTGCCACGATTGGTATTGGTCACGTGGACCACACAGCGCCACGACGCGAGCGACCTTGACATGCTTGGCAAAGCGGGCGGCGGTAGTAGAGCCGTGGGATGCTCCGGAAACAATCACCTTGTCCCAACGCAGATCCTTGCCGTCGTCGCTTAGAAATTGTTCCCATTTGCCTTGCGGATGCTTTTGGGCCAAGTATTTCACGTATTGGTAGGCACGCTGCATCATGCCGTCGGGTTTAGGGATGTCGACTTCGTCACTGAAGTCTTCGCCCGTCGCCGCTTCCAAACGAATGTTGCCTCGGCAATGTTCGCTGACCGGTTTTTCTTGGCAGCAAACGCCAAACCATTTGTTCGCATAATGGACTTGCATCGCGTGCAGTCCGTAGCTGTTTAGCCGATCGAACAATCCACTGTTTGGGCCCATCAACCAAATCACCAACTCACCCCGAGGGGCAACCCGCGTGTCTACCGAGGCGTATTGAGTATCAGCCGGTTTGCCTTTGTCGGTTTCAATCAGGAAATTGATCTCGGGATGAGCCTTGACTCGCGAATCGATCTCGCTCGCACGTGTCGAGAATTTGTAATGCTGAGGATTGGGATCATCAAACGATGGCGGTGCCGCCATCGCTGTTGATCCACAAACAAGCAAACACAAGGACGCAGCGATGCAGCAATGTCTCATAAAACGCCTAGCAGCAGGTTGGGGTAGGGGAGAGGGCTAACCCAACGATGCGGGTTAGGTAGGTTTGTCGAGAGTCAACATCATAATCGCTAGCGGAGGAATGTTCAGCTCGAGACTGTAGGGGCGACCATGACTTTCTTCGTCAATCGTTTCTTTGGCCCCCAAATTCCCGAAGTTACTACCTCCATAGACTTCTGCGTCGCTGTTTAAAATCTCGACATACGCCCCTTTTTCAGGGACGCCGACACGGTAATCGGCGTGCGTGGATGGCGTAAAGTTGACCACCACCACGACTTGTTGGCCGTCACGTGATGTGCGACAGAAGGTGTAGATGCTTTTTGCAGCATCGTCTGCCGCGATCCACGAGAACCCGGCGGGGTCACAGTCGAGTTCGTGTAGCGCCGGGTAATCTTTGTGCAGGCGATTCAAATCACCGACAAAACGCTGCAGTCCATCATGGAACCGGTATTCCAATAACGCCCAATCCAATTGCTCTTCATATTTCCATTCGGACCACTGGCCAAACTCGCAGCCCATGAACATCAATTTCTTGCCCGGTACGGCGTACTGGTAACCGAACAACAATCGCATGTTGGCAAATTTTTGCCAATCGTCACCAGGCATTCGGGAGATCAAAGATCCTTTGCCGTGAACCACTTCGTCATGCGAAAGTGGCAATACAAAGTTCTCGCTGTAGGCGTAAACCGAACGGAAGGTCAATTCGTTTTGATGATACTTGCGATGAATAGGGTCGCGTTTCATGTACTCCAGCGTGTCGTGCATCCATCCCATGTCCCACTTCATCCCAAAGCCGAGGCCGCCGGTATAAACGGGACGAGAAACGCCGCCGAACGACGTCGATTCTTCGGCCAACGTGATCGCGCCGGGAAAGTCGGCGTGCAGATGCGTATTCATCTCTTTCATGAAATTGATGGCTTCAAAGTTTTCGTTGCCACCAAAACAGTTTGGCACCCATTCGCCATCGTTGCGTGAGTAGTCCAAATACAACATCGATGCGACCGCGTCGACTCGCAGCCCATCGATGTGGTACTCCTTCAACCAAAATCGAGCGCTGGCGTGCAAGAAGTCGCGGACTTCGTGACGACCGTAATTAAAAATGTGAGTCTTCCAATCTGGATGGAATCCTTGCTTGGGGTCGTCATGTTCATACAACCCGGTGCCATCAAAACGAGCCAACCCGTGCGCGTCATAAGGGAAGTGGGCGGGAACCCAATCGATGATCACCCCGATGCCGTTTTGGTGACAATAGTCGACGAAATAGCGGAATTCGTCTGGTTCGCCAAAGCGACTCGTCGGCGCAAAGTAACTGGTCACTTGGTAGCCCCACGATCCGTCGAAGGGGAACTCTGTGATCGGCATCAATTCAATATGAGTGAAGCCAAGCGATTTGACATGCTCGACCAACATCTCTGCCAACTCGCGATAACTATGGTAACGACGTCCGTCCCAAGGCCGTTTCCATGATGGCAAGTGGACTTCATAGATCGACATCGGTTCGTGAAGCCAGTCACTCTTGCTGCGTTTTTCCATCCAAGCTTCATCGCCCCAACTGTATTGGTCCAGGTCGTACACGATCGAAGCGGTCGCCGGAGGATGCTCGGCGTAAAACGCAAATGGGTCCGCCTTGTGTAAGACTTCGCCATGTTTGGTGCGGATCCCATATTTGTACGATGTGCCATGGGTGACTCCGGGAACAAAGCCCGTCCATACACCCGAGTCACTGCCGGTCAGCCAATCGGCTCCGTGTTGCCAGCCGTTGCCGTCGGTCAACACACTGACCTCGGTCGCGTTTGGCGCCCACACGGCAAAGCGGGCACCTTCGACGTTGTCACGCGTGTCGAGGTGAGCCCCAAGCCAGTGGTAACGCTCGGTCGATTGAGCGACATGAGGGACGGGTTTTGCTGGAAGCGGTTGGGTCAGCGGAGCGGTGGGCTTCGCAGGCGTCGCTTGAGGTGCCGAGGCTTGTTGCACAATGGGAACTGCTTGCTTGGGGGCTGTGGTTTGTTTTTGCGACATGGCTTGGGAGGCGGGTCCGGTCGGCGTTGGGGGCTTGGCTGACATCGCGTGAACTCTCATTCAATTAGAGGGCATAACTCAAGGGGCTATTCGAAGCCGTTTGACGAGCGTCGGAGTGTTCTTTCTGACCCCTCTAAAATAACGCGATTCAGACAGGGGGATACCGGGAATGCACCCTTTTCACGCTCGGATTGACTGTTCCGCTTTGCAACGGCCTAGTGGCTTGATGGCCGCCACATGGGGACCGAGTGGTAAGCCACATGAAAATCGAGTGGCAAGTCACATGAAAATCGGGTGGTAAAAAGTTGGCTCGATCGCAGGTTGCCCACGGGATGCCGCCTCGCCCTCGGCTAGCCGCCCCTGTCTGGCCGCCCCTGTCTGGACGCCGATCGCCGATGCCACCCAATCATGCACTAGACAAACGTATGCGATCGGTTTGATTGCGGGCGGTTTGATCGCTGGCGGTTGTGCAATGACTCGTTTATTTGACTGGATTGACCACAGCACACACCAACCGGCATTTTCAATCATGTTAGACTTGAACCGCCTTCGTGTTGTCTTGCTGCGTTCGATTTCCTATCTGCTTAGATTGAGTTTCCCTGATGCCTGCTTTTGAAGTGTCTCGGTCGATTGAAATGGCAGTGCCTCCCGAAACGGTGTTCGACTGCGTCGCTGATTTTGGCACCTGGACCAAGTGGTCGCCTTGGCTGGGGATCGATCCCGATGCGGTGGTGACGGTTTCCGATCCCCCAAATACCGTGGGATCGATTTATCGCTGGAAAGGGGACGTCGTTGGCGCGGGCGAAATCGAGCACTTGAACCTCGATCGGCCCCGTCAAATTAGCGAAGAGATTCGTTTTACCAAGCCGTTTAAGTCCACTTCCAAGGTCGGTTTCACTTTCGAAGCGACTGACGCCGGGACCAAGGTGACGTGGCGAATGCAGGGGCGTTTGCCATGGTTCTTGTTTTGGATGCGTGCCAACATGCAAACCGTAATTGGCATGGATTACGATCGTGGACTGAAAATGCTGCGTGAACATCTCGAGACCGGCGAAGTGCTGTCAAAAATCGAAGTGCATGGAGTCCAAACGGTTTCGGAGATCGATGTCTATGGTGTCAGCGATGCGGCGCCGCCAAACAACATGGGGCCTGCGATGGAGCGTGTTTTTTCAGCCAGCGGAGAAAAATTAAAACAAGCCGACGTGTCGCTCGATGCGCCGATGGTCAGCGTGTATCACCCTTGTGATTTAAAACAGAACCAATTTTCATTCACGGGCGGTTTCGCGGTCTCCAACGAGGATGGGATGGCTGCCGGATTGGAACACTGTCATCTACCCGCCGGCAACGCGCTGCACATCCGGCATATCGGCAGCTATGAAAACTTGGGTAATGCCTGGAGCGGTGCTTACCAATACGCTCGCTACAAGAAGCTAAAAGTTCTACGCCAAGATGCTTACGAAATCTATCGCAACGATCCTGCGACCACGGCCCCGCGAGATCTGATCACCGATATCTATTTGCCGTTAAGGTGAATCGACCCGCTTCGACAACTCCGAAACATGCTAAGCATGCGTGTTGATAGCAACCCATGGCCGTTGCTTTGACGCTACGCTGCGGGACTTGGGTTCGTCTTTACTCGCGTTGGTGTGATTTTCTATACCTACACCAATGGGCCGTGAGCAGCGGCGGAGATTGCCCTCGTTCGAGCAGGCGTCTTTAATCGAGGTTTTTAGGAAGGGATTTCGCAATGGATAACGGATTGTTCGGCGAGGCTACGTCCGAAGAGGCTATTGTGGCCGATGCGGCCAACCGTGGTTCGCGCGTGTCCTTTACCGAAGCGACCGAAGAATTCATTGGCGATGTGACCAACGGCGACGTTTCGGGGGCGATGGAGTACATCACGTTGCACCTGGTGCCTCAGTTGTTCCTGGCGGCAATCGGATTGGCCGTTATTTTTCTGGGCTATTTGGTTGCCAGCTATCTGTCGCGGATTATCAGCAAACCGGTTCGTCGCCGCGTCGACGAAACGCTGGGGATCTTTGTCGGCCGGATCGTCTTTTACTGCATCATGTTCGGAGTGGTTGGGGCGGTATTGTCCAAGATGGGGGCTCCGCTGGGCGGATTAGCCGCGATGCTTGCCGCTGCTGGCTTTGCTATCGGTTTGGCGTTCCAGGGCACGCTTAGCAATTTTGCCGCTGGTGTATTGATGTTGGTGTTTCGTCCATTCAAAGTCGGTGATTTCGTTAACGCCGCTGGGGTGATGGGTAAGGTTAACGAGATCGACTTGTTCACCACCACGCTGGATACTCCGGATAATCGCCGAATTATTGTTCCCAACAGTTCAATTTCTGGCGGAACGATTGAAAATATCAGCCATCATCATCACCGCCGTGTCGAGGTTCCGGTGGGGGTTGCTTATGCCGCCGACATTGACGCCACGCGGGCTGCACTGACGGCGGCGGTCATGAAATTTGAAAGCGAGATCATTCCCGGCGAATCGCGGGGCCATGCCGTCATTATGAGCAATCTGGGGGCGAGCTCGGTCGATTGGCTGGTCCGTATGTGGGTGCCGTCGAAGGAGTTCTTTCGCTTGAAGGAAGCGTTGACCGTCGAGGTCAAACGTCATCTTGATGCCAACGAAATAAGTATCCCGTTCCCGCAATTGGATGTTCATCTAAGCCGAGCCGACGGTGCCGAGGAAGCAGTGTTCCAGCGTCCACGTGTACGTCCGCTGCGACGCGCCGTCGACGGACACGCGATGCCTCACGCATCGTAATTCCACCGTGGGGACTTGCAAGCGAATCCGCAAAATCGCAGATGGTCGGCGTCCCGATCGCGGATCAAACGCTATAGGTTTAGACCAGCAAACGACTTAAAACGCTTCGCAATAAAATTTCCGAATCAACACCCTTGCCACCGCTCCAGCGATTATGATGACGCCCACTTTTCAGTAGTACACATCAGCGTTCATCACGAGGCTGTTGTTCCCTATCGAGTCTCGCGTTAATCGTGTGGCCGACTTAGATCGATAGTGATCGACATCGTGATGAGCAGGGACGAAGGAGCAAGGCATAGTATGTGGCACTCAAGCCGGGGAGATCGAACGTTAAGAGGGAGTGAAGCAACGTTGGTCAGTCTGGCCATCGACACGATGATCGATGCGATCTTGTTGCATTTCGATGACGAGGATGAATCGTCAATGGCACCGGAATGCCAAACTGGAATCGCGGTCTACGATTCGCTGACCGCGTCACAGCGAATCGGTTTGTTACACGACATCGCACGCTATTTGTTGACTGATACCGAGTCGGTCATGGCATTGTCCGCAGCGACCGAAGCCGCGATCGCGGCGATCTATGTCGAGGTCCGCGACCAAGTGGCAATTGAAATCGATTTGTATAGCGAGAATGCGCAAAATGAACGGGTGACCGATATCGCCCCCTGGCGTAGTTTAGTGTTGTCGGCGTACCAGTCGTTGTTTCGAGCGGCAGAGCCCGGCGAAGATTTTCACAGCGAAGCTGATTTGGCCTGTGATCCATCCGCGTTGCCTGCGGTCACCTCGGATGATTTGCCACGTTGGGAAACATTGATTGAACGGTTGACCGATGCGGTGCTGTGGGATCGTGATTTCGAAATGGCCGATAGCTTTCTGGATGTTGACCCGGGGATCTCGGATCGTCGCCGACGATTGCTCGGTATCGATGCGGACTATTTCACCTGCGTTGCACCCGATCCGCGTCCCGAGCAAGTGATGCGTTTGGTTTGGAATACACGCGATATCATTCGTTCGAAACCACGCTAAACATGTCGGCCAAACTTTTAGTAGCACCATCGGTAGTGGACGAGGCAACGAATCCCGTGCTGCAAGACTTGCTGCCTCGTCCACTACGACATTAAATTTTGCGGCCGATGCGAATCAGGTAGGCAAAACGGCTAACAAACCGAACGACTCCTTCCTACCGACTCCTTTCCTACCAGCTCCTTCCTACCGGATTAGTGAAGTCGTTCCGAGACTTTCGTCTCGTTCTAGGCGACTTTCCCCACGGATTCATCTTGCCACCGCCCGCGCGAAATCGGCAAACTGAGGTACCTTCTTGCAGCAATCTTTGCCTGCGTTTGGTTCCACGAAGGTTTGCCGAATCATGAAACCACTGCTCTCGCTGTTGCGAGCCGTCTATTGTTGCAATACCCATCACTTTTTCGCCCTCGATGCGCTGCCGCTAATCGCGACTGACAGCGGTAAGCGATTGACGCGGCTGCTGCTACGCTACCCCGATCACTATCTCCGCGGGGCAGTTGATCCTGATTACCGTTTTCGTGATTATCAAAATCATGTTGTGCATGTCAGCGAAGGCTATTGGGGAGGTGCACCGCGAGTGGCACACCAATGGTATGACCGCTTGCTCAAGTACTTGCGGACCGATCGTTGGGCCGATGCGGCGCATGCTGCGGGCGTGCTGAGCCATTATTTCACTGATCCACTGCAACCGCTCCATACCGCGCATGGTGATCGCGAACGTGTGCTGCATCAACCGATCGAATGGAGTGTTCAAGCGGCATACCGCAGCATTTTTGATGATTGGCAACGTAGCGAGTTACAGGTCGTATTTCAGCTCGCCGAAGATCCTGGTTGGCTTGGCGAAGCGATCCTGCATGGAGCTCGCTTTGCCAATCAAAAATATGACATCTTGATTCACCATTACGATCTGCAAAAGAGTGTCGACAATCGAGCGGCCGCGTTTGACGATCGGTCGCGATCAGCACTGACCGAGTTGGTGGGATTGACCGTCACCGGATGGGCGTGCGTGCTGGAACGCATCGCGCGCGAAGCCGAACAGATCCGCGGTGATTCGCTGCCTGCATTTTCACTTTGGCGGCCTTTTGTTGCCGCGACAATCAAAACGCCGTTTCGGCTTTGGGGCAACCGGATCGAATCCAAATGGATTCAAGATGAATTGGAGAGTTTGGTCGAAGAGTATGGTCGCACGGGGCAGTTGAGACGCCATCTGCCAGCCGAAGTCGATATCGTTCATCGTGTGGTGAAAATCTATCACGACGAATTACGCTGGAAACAAGAGCGTGAGCGGCGACTGAAATCGCGACAAACCGTCACGCGTGTCGACAAGCCAAGGGATCAACCGGTCGAGACGCCGATCGCAATGCCTTCTCGCCGTGCCGCCTAGCACCGAACACAGTGCTGGTTTGACCGTACGCTCGGTGAAAACAGTGTTTTTTCGGGGGGGAGGCTGAGCGGCTGCCGGGGGCTCCCCGTCACTTGCGATGGCGAACTTGGTATCCTAGTAAGATTGCGAAAATCGTCCGGCTGCAGTGCGTTCTTGACGCTGGGAAATTGACCCCCGTGGGGTCGTTGATCTCTGAACAAACGCCGCACGAATCGTGTCCACCTCGTTGAAAAATTCGCGTTGAAAAATACGCGTGGAGTGCCAAGGGGGGATCACTGCACGATTCCGCGCGAATTTCGGTGCCGATCTTGCAGCATGCGTCGCGAGCGTGGTCGACAGTGGTTTCGATGATCAATTTTTGACGATGTAGGACGCCCCTCTTCACAAACGACGGAGACACGCAGATGCGAGCTTTTGAATCAACCCAGATCTTTTTTGATGCAGCGGCCGAGCATCTCAATATTGAACCCTCGCTGCGTGAAGCGCTGTTGATGCCTAGCCGCGAGGTTCAGGTCCAAGTCACGATCGAACGCGATGATGGCTCGCTGGCTAATTATGTTGGTTTTCGTGTCCAGCATGACAACAGTCGAGGACCGATGAAGGGAGGTTTACGGTATCACCCGCAAGTCGATTTGGACGAAGTGCGATCATTGGCCAGTTTGATGACATGGAAGACCGCGGTTGTCAATTTGCCCTATGGAGGTGCAAAAGGTGGCATTGGGGTCAATCCGTCAAAAATGTCCAAACGAGAAATTGAGCGGTTGACGCGTGCTTTTGTTGATCAGATCCATGACATCGTCGGTCCCGACACGGACATCCCGGCGCCCGATATGGGAACGGATCATCAAGTGATGGCATGGTTTCGCAACCAATGGGAAAAGTACCACGGTTTCAACCCGGCGGTAATCACGGGAAAACCGGTCGAGGAATACGGGGCTCGCGGTCGCGAAGAGGCGACCGGTCGCGGAGTCGGTTCGCTGACTGTCAAGTTGGCTAAACGCTTAGGGATCAAGCCTGCGGCGGCCAAGACCGCGATTCAAGGATTTGGGAACGTCGGCACGCATGCAGCTAAATTTTTGTACGAGTCCGAGTTTCCGATCATCGCAGTCAGCGATCTGACGGGTACCTATTACGACCCCAATGGATTGAACATTTCCGAAGTCCTGCGTCACAAGCTGAATCACCCAAAGGGATTGCTCGAAGGTTATCAGCACTGTGAATGTTTGCCGGTCGATGCGTTGATGAGTCTGCAGGATGTCAATGTTTTGATTCCGGCGGCGCTGGGCGGCGTGATTACGTCCGAGAACGTGAACGACATTCATGCTTCGATCATTATCGAAGCCGCTAACGGTCCGGTCGATCCCGAAGCCGACGCCGTCTTGCAGGAAAAAGGCGTCACCATCTTGCCCGACATTCTGGCAAATGCAGGCGGCGTGACGGTCAGCTATTTCGAGTGGGTCCAAAATCGTCAACACTATCGTTGGACCTTGGATCGTGTTCGGCAAGAACTCGATCACACCATGAACGAAGCGTTCGAGAATGTTTGGCAAACGGCTCAGCAAAACAATGTTTCGCTTCGGAACGCCGCCTACATGATCGGGATCACGCGGGTCCGCCGAGCCGCCGAATTGGCCGGACTTACGTCTTAGGGTTTTCGGTTGGTTCTTACATTCAACTGGGGCTAGCGTCCAAGCGGCCAATGGGATTGAACTCAATCATTTTTTTTCGTGCTTAGCATCACGTTCTATCTACTACATTTAAATCAACTATAAATATCGATTTTTCGAGAGGATATCGTTTTGGAAATTTGGCCCGCAATTGATCTGCGTCATGGTAAACCGGTTCGCCTGAAACAGGGTGACTATGATCGCCAAACCATTTTTGGTGACGATCCCGTCGAGTTTGCCAAGCGATGGCAAGACGCTGGCGCAAAGCGGTTGCATTTGGTCGACCTCGATGCGGCGCGTGGCGATGATCCTGAGCGGAACCGCGATGCGGCAAAGCGGATCGTCGAAGCGACGGGCTTGCCTTGCCAGCTCGGCGGCGGTGTGCGTGATGAGGCGGCGATTGAACTATTGTTGGGACTTGGGTTGGCTCGGCTGGTCGTCGGGTCCCAGGCACTGAAACAGCCTGCGTGGTTCGCGTCGATGTGCGATCGCTATCCCGGCCAATTGGCTGCCGGAATCGATGCTCGCGATGGCATGGTTGCCACCGATGGTTGGTTGGAAACCAGCACGACCCCCGCAATCGAATTGGCTCAAGACCTTCGCAGCCGAACCGCCAACATCGCCGCAATTATCTACACCGATATCGCACGTGACGGGATGATGAGTGGCCCCAATTTTGACGGGCTTGCTCAAATGGCCTCGGCTACCGATATCCCGCTTGTCGCTAGCGGCGGAGTAACAACGCTAGATGACGTGCGTCAGTTGGTGGAAATGGATATGCCCGCTGCGATTATTGGACGCTCCTTGTACGACGGTGCGATGAACTTAGAGGACGTGGTTCAAATCGCAAACGATTTGTAAAACAGGGGAGTTGTGGCATGAATTGTCTACGAATTCAGGCGTGCTGTGGCTGGATCGTGCTGTGGTTGGCGTTGTGGAATCCGTCCATCGTCTTTGCAGACGACTACAAACAGTTGCCTCCGCCCGGAATCGAAATCGATCCTCAGGTCAAAAATGTCTTGGCCACGCGAGTCGATCGCTTAGACAGCGAGGTCGATGCGTTAGCGGATGCGGAATCCGATGCATCAAGCTGGCTGCCCGACGTTCGCGTGCTGACTCGAGCGGTCCGATTGGCCGTTGCACAGGATCGTTTCTACAAAACGTCCGAGACAAAGGACGCCGCTAAACTGCTCGACGAAGCGGAGCGTCGAATTGCGGCAGTGAAATCGGGCACCCGCGGGATGGCACTGTTAGGCGTCTCTGTTCGCAGCAGTGACAAGCCTCAAATGGTCGTCGGCGGGTTCGTGTCTCATATCGACGACTCGGTCCAGCCGTATGGCTTGGTGATTCCTGCGGGGTTCAAACTCGGGACGACAACGCCGCACCGCTTGGATGTATGGCTGCATGGGCGTGGCGATACCAAGACGGAAATCCCGTTTCTGACCGAGCGGATGAATAAGGTCGGCACTTACGCGCCCGCGAACACAATCGTGTTGCATCCGTTTGGGCGTCACTGCAACGCATTTAGGTTCGCCGGCGAAACCGATGTCTACGAAGCGCTGCAGCACGTCGAGCGAATCTTGCCGATTGACCGCGATCGTATTGCGATTCGAGGGTTTTCGATGGGCGGCGCGGGGTGTTGGCACTTGGCCGTCCATGATCCGTTGCAGTGGTTCGCGGCCAATCCGGGAGCCGGTTTTGTCGATTCGATCGTCTATCAAGGTTGGCAGACAAATCCCCCCTTCGAAATCACTCCGGTTCGGCAAAAACTGCTTCGTTGGTACGACGTGCTGCCGTGGGTGACAAACCTACAAAACACGCACCCGGTCGCCTACAGTGGCGAAGTCGACAAGCAACGCCAAGCCGCCGATCGTGTGGTCGCTGCGGCGAAGGAGGCCGGTTTTGAGTTTCCGTATGTGATCGGCGCCAAAATGGGGCACAAGGTTGACGCGGTTTCGATCACAGAAATCGATCGTCAATTGGCGGACGTTGCCGCCCAACCGCTGCCACAACCACGTCGCCAGATCGAATTTGTTACCTACACCACCCGCTATTGCAATGCGGATTGGTTGAGCGTGACGGGGCTCGAAGAACATTGGTCTGCTGGCAAAGTCAAAGCCAAGATTGCCGCCCAGGATCGCTTGGTCGTCAAGACCGAAGGTGTAACACATCTGGAATTTGATTTTCGCAAATCCGCCTGGCCGACTGTGTCTCGTGATGTCGATCTGATCATTGATGGTGCGCGTTTTATCGTTCCCGATCAAAACGATGCACCCGGATGGCAATGCCGTTTGGTTCGTGGAGCTGGCGAATGGAACATTGACGTGTCTGAGCCGAACGTGTTGCGAAAGCGTCCGGGATTGCAGGGGCCGATTGATGATGCATTTTGCGACCGATTCTTATTCGTTTTGCCGACTCGGCCTGCGACGCATGGCGAAGTCCAGCGGTGGGTGAACCGTGAACAGCAATACGCGCAACAACGTTGGCGGGAATTGATGCGTGGTGATGTGCGTGTGGTCAAGGACGTTGATCTGACCGAGGATCAAATCAAAAACAATCATCTCGTTTGTTTTGGTGATTTCTTTAGTAACCGTTACCTCGCACGCATCCGCCGTGAGTTGCCGATCGAGTGGACCAAGGAAAAGATTACCGTAGGCGACAAGACGTTTAATCCGGCCACGCATGCGGTTGCGCTGTGTTATCCTAATCCCAAGAATCGGACCAAGTACGTGGTCGTTAACAGTGGGATGACATTTCGAGAATTTTCAAACGTCAGCAACTCGCGTCAAATCGCAATGCTTCCCGATTGGGCGGTCATCAACGTGCAAGCCGAAGACGACAGCATCTTTCCCGGTAAAATCGAGGCCGAGGGTTTTTTTAATGAATCCTGGGGCCTTTAGGAGAAGCAGCCTTCATGACTTTCGGTCAGATCCTCTCAGCAATCCGAAACTCTTGACCCGTGTCGCTGCTTCGATATGCCTTGGGCCGGTGACCGGCTGATGACCGGCTGGTGAAGCCTGTCGCACAAAAAAAGCGACGCGATGTTTCCATTGCGTCGCTTTGCGTTGATGGTCGAGCTCTATCGCTTGGATAGACGTCGCTCAAGTGCTTTCTGTGGTAGCGGCATGATCTGAGCTGCACCGCCTGGGTTGTATAACAAATCGTCGCGACTTGGTTTCGTGTCGGTGTTTTCGTACTGAACCAAGTAGGCTCCGACTTGCATTCCGCCATGCTCGTAAACCGGTGGCCAGAATTCTTCGCCGCGAATCGCCAGCGTTTTGGCTAGCAATCGCGTTGCACGTCCTGAGAACCCACTCAGCACCATGTCGAGTCGTCCGAGAGCTTCACGGAAGATGTAAAACACCAATGCCGAGTCTTTGCCCTTGCCGCCTGCGTAGGCCCAAGTGCCGTCATCTTTTTCGTAGTAAAAGCCTGGTTCCGGAGCATCTTCGTTCTTGCTCAATCGCATCCCCGCCGACGCGGCACCCGGTTTCGGGTCGCTATCACGGTAACGCAGGAAGAACGGACACGACCGAGCCGAAACGTCATCGACATCGTCTTCGGTCACAAACGGAGTGCATCCGAATGCGTCTGAAAACATCAGCTCGACCACGGGATTGCTCTTCACGCTGCCGATGCACACCAAGCCACGGTCACCGGTCGCTTCAACAAAACCGTCAAAGACTTCGGCGGCTCGTTCGCGAGCATCCTCGAGCGTGACTTGCCCGGGACTCCAAACCAATGTTTGTTGCAAACGGTCTGGCATCGGTACCTCGGGTACTTTGCCCTCTTCGTTTTCGGCAGTCGACTTGTGTTTTGCCGCACCGCCGAGCGTCGAGACACCGTTGAGCAGTTCGCCGAACAGAACCGAATCGCTGGCGACGACGGTCGCGTTTTCGGGTGAATCGTCGCCATCGTTTTGACGAACGCCGATCACGATTTCGATGTCGCCACGGCGGGCAAGTAGTTCCCAAAAGTTTTCGGCATTGATTTGGAACAACGCGCCCGGCAACTGGTCGGCCGTCGCATAGCCATGATCAATCAAGTAATCGCATAGTCGCGAAAGTGCATCCAACGGAATGTACTTTGCCTCATTTTTTAACAGCGAAGCCACTTGGTGCCGATCCAGTCCCGTGTGTTCCACAATGGACTTGATCGTGCCTGGACGCTTACGCCGGTCCGGGGTATGCCCAAGTAATTCCGCAAGCCGGAATGCGTATCTCATTAGTGAATGTCGAAAAAGAGGAGTGAAGTAGGTGGTCCCGTTTGCGTAATAGTGTAGCAGGAAGTTGCGGTTGTCACGCCTAGGTGTCGGAATACCGTTTCCATATCCTTTGGGCCCCCCGATCAAATGCAGCGGTTAGCACGATTATGCCATGTCCATTTTGATTGGTTTACTGCTGGGGCGCCGCTAAAATGAATTTCGCGGTCGACAGCTCCATTTTGCTGGGGCATACGATGAGTGTTCTAGGTGTCCGTTGAGCTATACTTTAAGAGCTAATTTCTTCCATCTACGCAAGTTTTGACGTCTTCATGTCGCAACCGACTACTGCTTCGCAAGCCCCGCCTCCTGCGGCCAATCGCGATCAAAACGCCTTCCAAAACGTGGCGAGCTTGATCGAATCGAGGATCCGCGAGGCTCAAAATGCGCTGTGGTGGTCTGAGTTCGTGCGGAGCATTTTACGGATTTTTATCGGCGTGTTCGTTGCCGTGCTGCTCTGGGTCGTGCTGGATCAATGGATTTATACACCGGGGATGATTGCCCGGTTGGCTGGTTTCGTCGTGCTTCTAGGGTGGGTGGTGCATCAAGCGGTCACGCGGGTTTTTCCCGTGCTCAAAGGAACGATTCGGCCTGAGTATGCGGCTCGATCGCTTGAACGTGATGTTCCGGAAATGCGGCAAGAGTTGACCAGCTATGTGACGCTACGCGAGCAAAGCAGTTCACCTAGTCTTAGTGGCAAGGTCATCCGATCGATCGGCGCCCACGCCGCCAGCCGGCTTCGCACCCATGACGCGTTGCCCGCCGAAGCCACCGGCACGCTTCGATGGTGGATCGCGGCCGCAAGTTTGATGGCAATCTTTTTCATCTATGCCGCGCTGTCGCCGAAAAATAGTTTCCAATCGGCTAGCCGGTTGGTGATGCCAATCGCGTCGATCGATCCCGCCAA
The DNA here is from genome assembly GCF_000346295.1 of Rhodopirellula maiorica SM1. GTDB lineage: Bacteria > Planctomycetota > Planctomycetia > Pirellulales > Pirellulaceae > Novipirellula > Novipirellula maiorica. Next base: position 43,937 of record NZ_ANOG01000249.1, read on the forward strand.
ACGAGTCAAAATTCTCGACGTCACCC
>NZ_ANOG01000250.1 GCF_000346295.1 Rhodopirellula maiorica SM1
TTGGATGCGGCGGGCGGATAGACCGGCTTGGCATTTCTCGATGATGATGTCGCGAAACGGCTCGCACTGACTGTTACCGGTTGCCACCGCATCGGTCGCTTGAGGCCGGTGAGACCCGGTTGGCGCTATGGTACTGTTTGAATCCGCAGGCCCGGTTGGCGCTGTATCGCTCGGAGTCGTTGGCGCTTTGGTACTGTTTGAGCTTTCGCTGGTCAAATGCCGCCGAACTGCCCCGCGGGAGACGCTGAGAGTCTTTGCGATCCGTCGTTCAGAATATCCGGCATTGCGTAAGTTGTTGATTGCTAAGGACTTGTCCATCGCTATTGATTCGCCATGAGGCCCTCGTCGGTGGGTTTTCGGATGTGAAAACCCACCATCGGACAAGGGACCGGGGTGTGGGATCAACTGGTACCGTTTGAGGCGCCAATCACTGGTACTGTTTGAGCGCAAACTGACACCTCCGTACTGCTCAAAGTACAACCCGATTGATCACCGACTGTTTTGCCACCTGAGTCGTGCCATCAGTCGCAGACTGGTTGAATCATTAGACTGGATGCAGTTGCTATTCTCCCGCGTGACAACCACCGTTGGATTAAAAGTTATATGCGAATTGGCTAGGAAGGCTTATCGATCAGGACAGAAGGCGACCGAATCGTTCCGCAAAAATGAGCCGATGATCCGCGACAAAGTCCTGGGCCAGTTCAACTATGTACTCCGTCCATAAAATGACGAAGTTATTTCCGAACGGTTCCTTAACGAATGCAAGGGTTATGTTGTTGACGCTCTTGGTTGGCCGAAGACTATACATGACTCATCAACGAATTCGGATAGTCCAGTTGCTGTGAGGAATGCGTTCGCATCATTCAGCGAGACAGCGTGAAGGTCTGGGCTGTCCCAAAAACCAAACGATAAATAGAACCAAGCTTGCTGCTCATTTAGATCGAAGGACAGGTTTGTTTCAATCTTTGATTCGCCCCTAAACGAAACGTTTCCGAATGGAACGAATCCGATTGGCGGTGGAACATCTGCACCGCTGAAGAAATCAATCACTTCGCTTCGTAGTTCTCCATCAAAATGATACATGTAATAGCCGTCAGGATGTGCAAACAACTTCCTCCAACTGTCATGTCTGTTCATTTCGTGGATGGACTCTACGCGGACCATGGCGGAGATTGCCGTTTGCTCGATCAAACTGCAGACGCCAGTAACGATCAACGGCAGTTCTTCCGCTGAGAAATCCAGGTATAAACTTTTGGTTTCCTGCGGGTTCTTGGAAAAGCCCAATCCGCCATCGCATTTAAGACGCTGGTTCTCGGTTCCTTCAAACAGCATGTTGTTCCCATCAGCAATGAATCGATTCGATGTGTCGCCAAATGGAGCACCCATTGCATTTGCAATGATGTTTGCAATACGCAATCGCTCTGTTAGATCCGGCGAATCCTCATTGAGATAGTTGTAGAGATGCCACTTCCATCGCCATTGGTCCGGAGCTTTCTGGTTGGTTATGAACAGATTTAAAGCCCAAACAGACATTTCCACAAAAGACATCTTGCACACCATATCAGGCAACTTTTTATTCCAACTGATAATGTCTTTTAGTGATGCGACATATTCTTTCGCCAACACCTCCGAGGACAGCGGCGAGGAAATTCTGGTGATACTTAAAACTTCCTCATCAAAATCGGGATCAAAGTTATTAAGAGAGACGGGACGGGGAACCGCACCTGAAACCGTTACATTGCCCTCAAGCGAACCCTCTCCGTTCAGATGACAGGACCACAACTTTAAATCTGAGTTTATTCTCACGGATGTCATTATCTTCTCGACGATACGAGGTAATGCATCGAGCGGAAACGGCTTACTCTGAAATAGAAGATTAGGCATCTTGATGAATTTGATTTCGTTAAGGGAAAGTTGACGGAAGCCTCTTTTACGCTTCCAGATCACATTGGTTCACTTGAGGCCCGTCACAGGCCTGGCCAAGCGAAGTACTCCACAGTGCCACCCAGTTGCGTAATATGCTCCACAACTCTCTTCGGCAATGTCTCCACATCATCGCTGTGAATCCAAATTCGTGAGGCGTAGCCGTCATGCTTTTCGGCTTTTTTGTTCCAGCTCACCGCTTTTAAAATTGCAAATTTGGGTAACTCATCGAGATCCGCCTTCATGAGGGCGTTGCAGTCCTTCACACCAGTGAACGCCGCCACGGTTGCTTCGGCTTGCACGAAGTACGTTTGCCCGCCGCGAGATGCGATTATGTTAATGTCGTTGTAAGAGAAAAGGGGAAGGGGGTTTTAATGGCTGCAGATAGTGGGTAGGTTGGCTCAAGACTGACCGAGACACGCGGCGAGAGCCTTTGATGACCAGGACGAAGCAGCCGGATGAAGCGGGAAAGATTTATTAAGCCATCAATCGTGGTAACAACCGGCAAGCGATCTTCCACAAACCTGAAGACTACGAAGCGTTTCTGAGAACGCTCAGTGAAGGCCTTGGGAAATACCCCGCGGATCTCTTTTCGTTTTGCTTAATGCCAAACCATTGGCACTTAGTTCTACGGCCGCGAAAAGACGGCGCGATGGGCAGGCTGTGCGGATGGCTCTCCTCCACGCACACACTTCGATGCCATGCGCACCATCACACCCGCGGTCACGGGCATCTTTACCAAGGGCCGTTCAAGAGCTTCGAAGTCGAAGATGACGCGCACTTTTTCACGCTGTCCGACTCTGCACCACGCGCGGACGCCCCTTTGGTTCTCAACAGTGGATCGAAGAAACCTGCGAACGAAATGGCATTTGGTTCACAATCCAACCACGAGGCCAGCCAAGGAAGAAACCAAAAACAGAAGCGGTCCAACCGCCACCGTACTGACAAGAGCCACATTAAACCCCCTTCCCCTTTTCTATTAATGCGACCAAGCTCTTTCACTATGACCTGAAAGACTCTTTGCCTACTCGCAATTAGATGACGCCGGAGATTCGAGCGACTGCGTGAGAGCCAACAATCCCCAGCGTTCGTCGGCTTCACCGGTCCAAAACTCGAGCTGATCTCGCCACGGAATCTCTTTCAGTACACGATCTAGCAGCTTTTTGGACGGTGCATCAAATTCGAGGAATTGCTCGTCCGCCGTCTTGATAAAACTGATACCCACGTCGTGCGGGTTGCCCCTGAGTTTAACTTCGAGTAACGGCAATCGCCAGTAACCTTCACTAGGAAGACTATTCCTGATTTCGTCCTCCGAAAAGTCTTCCCGATAAAATCCGCAGAAACCAAAATCGCAAGATCGAAACGATTCATACATCCGAGATGAGTCGCGTTCAAATTCGCTTGGCGTTCGGTAGAAAGACACGTTCTCGGAGGCGAACTCAAACTCCGCAGACAATGATTCGATCAAATCATAAATTTGACTGAGTGTTTCCGTGGCACTCGAGGCACTTTGTTGGGTCACGGTGATGCGGTCCATCTCCGATTCTGATGGGAAGAGCCGAAACGTCCAATCTTCAGAGTCTGGAAGATGGCATCCATCAAACTTGTCCTGGTTTCCAATGACTTCTAAAGTTCCAAGACAGCTGAGTTTTTTGCGAACGCTGTTCCAAAAAGCAAATCTTATTGAATCAAGTCCACAGACAGACCGAAACGGAGTTTGCAACGCAAGAACAAAAGGCGGTTTTCGATAATCGTTAACATCTAACTCGATCGTAAAGTAATTCTTCGGATTGCCGATAGGTTTGATCGTAAACCGCCGACTACATGAGAACTCGTCATCTGGCCCAGTAGGCATGAGCCGACTCGCTTGCTTCGATTTCCCCAAATCCAACCAAGTCTGACGGACGATGACGAGATTCTTTCGGTCATCCGCCGCAGCTGACACGATATCACACCACCGACGAATGCAATCAAATGAAAGGAGTCGGCAGTCTTTCAAACGGAAATTAAAGCCGTACCAAGCTTGTCCCCGGGCATCTGCTGTCGGGAAAGCCACCGATGCTATTGCCTTTTTTCCAAAATCTTCTTGCAGCTGCCTAGAAACCTCGATCGGCATACGTGTATCGTCGAGTTGCCGTCTTGCAAAACACCAAGTCATTAAATCTTTCCTATGTATTTGATCGTCCAAGTAAAGCAGGAATTATCTTAGGAGTTGCGAACTCCTCAAAGAACTCAAACGCTGTTATTGCTCCATCAATCTCATTCGCATCTTTTGCTCGCTCGAGTATTCCCATCGCCTTGTCAAACAACGTCCTTCCTTCTGGCGTGTCTCGTCTGTCATTGGTGTATTCGACGGACTAGGAAGTCCATCGTACGACTAAATCAACAGCGAACTACGCACGGTTCCGACAATCAACCGGTACTAACGCTCAATGCCATCGAATTTGGGTGCGGCACGGCCCGAGCCGCCCGGTTGAGGCGAGTAAAACGTTCGGTTTAGACCGGGCGGGCCCCGCGCCGCACCGCTACAAACGCCATCCGTTGAGTGCCAAAGTAGATGGCATTGGGCGCGCGCCCTGCCGCTACAAAATGTTTCACAGCGTTTCCCAAACGACCATCAGGATTCCATCCAATGATTTCTGTCTACTTGCCTAGTTCCGAACAGGATATCAGGGACGCGTTCGCCCTTCGGCTTCGGCCCGCTGGAATGATGCAGCCAGTTGTTTCACGATCTCGGGATGCTCGTCGACGAGGTTTTTGACTTCTCCCGGATCCTCGGTCAGATCATAGAGCTCATGCCCCAGATCTTGGTCGCTGCCGTAGCGAACGATCAACTTCCATTTCCCGGTACAGACGGCGACGGAGCTGTCTTTGCCGTTGCCCAGGATGAAGACGGTATCGCGACCGGCAATCTGATCCTTCTTTCCGAGCAACACGGGCAGCAGGCTGAACGAGTCTTCGGCCTCCTCCGCAGGTAGGTCTCGATCGACGATGTCCGCAGCGGTCGCAAACAGGTCGGTCAGACTGGTCGTGCATGCCGACGACGTTCCCGCTACGATTTTGCCTGGCCAGCGGAAAATCAATGGGACACGATGACCGCCCTCGTAAGCATAGCCTTTGCCGTCACGCCACGGGCCATTGGTCACGTGCCCCAATTTCTTAGCGTCCTCTTTGGCCGTTTTAAACTTCTTGCGGATGTCACCGGAATCGTTAGCGAGGTTCAGCCGAACGCCGTTTGTTCCTTTAAAATCCTTTGGTGTTGAACCATTGTCACTGGCGAAAATCACGACCGTGTTTTCGGTGAGGCGAAGCTCATCGAGTGTGCTGAGAATCGTTCCAACGTGTGAATCGAGTTCCTGGACATGGTCACCAAACAGTCCCGCGTCGCTCGTGCCACGGAACGTTGCGGCCGGCGTTACATGGGTGTGCGGAGCACAGGGGGTGAAGTACAGCAAGAATCGGTTCTCTGCATTCCGGCGAATGAACTCGACCGCTTTCTTCGTCAACGTGCTATCAACCTGATCCTCGACGCGAGGTTCCGCCAGCCCCTCGGGAAAGTCGCGTTCCTTGACGATGCGATAGGCTTCGCCCGGTTTGCGACCGACGAGGTCGTGGTTCTCGATGAAGGCCCTTGTTGAATCGTTGTGATTCTGCGGCACACCGAAATGGTAGTCGAATCCGACTTCGAGCGGTCCCGTAATCGGCAGCTTGTTCCAATCCTTGCTGTAGCCCAGATGCCACTTCCCGATGGCTGCCGATGTGTAACCCGAGTCCTTTAGAAAAGCCGCCAGCGTCATTTGCCCCGGGCTGAGTCGATAGCCGTTGCCTTTCCTGTGCAACCGCCAGGGAGCCCGGCCTGTGAGCAAACCGTAACGCGACGGCGAACACAGCGAGGCCGCGGAGTGGGCATCGGTGAACTTCATGCCCTGGCTTGCCAGACGATCGATGTTCGGCGTGGCGATCTTTGTGGCTCCGTAACAACCGACGTCGCCGTAGCCAAGGTCGTCAGCAAAGATGATGACGATGTTCGGATTCGAAGTCACTTTGGCGGTCGCTGCCGAATGCACTCCGATCGTCATTGCGACAAAAATCAGTGCGGTGAGAGTCAGGGTGGGGGCCTTGCTCATGTTTACAATCCTTATTTTTGCTGGCTGTGGTTAAACGAACCTAGCCAAAATTGATAATTTTAGATGACTCTTTACTATACTGCGATTCTGAAGAATCCGCAGCTATCAGGACTCCGTAAGATTACCTACTGCGACACGCGAACTGCGACGAGTTCATGAACGCTGACTTGATCGCAGCAGGATTGTCGCCTTTCAAACCTGAATCGCCATTGGTCGCCGCAGAACGATTCCTGGTTGGCCAACCTGCCCTTAAAGCAGATCGGCTTGAAAGCATCTCTAAACCGCATTTTCGAGAAAACTGGCGAAAATTCTCTAATAAACCCAACGGTGTCGCGTCTTTCCTTTTGAGAAGATGAACTCGTCGTGATTCAGGACAGCCAGACGCAGCGAATCGAGTGAATGTTGAAACCGACTCCCCGAGTCTACAAGCCGAGCAGGGATGATGAGACTGAGTCCCGTGTTGAAACGGAGCTGAGTGTACGGACGTTGTTTGACAGCGAAGAGACGCCGCTGCTGCGTTATGCATTCGCTCTGAGCGGTCGCCGTGCGGTGGCCGAGGAGATTGTTCAGGAAGTATTTTTGCAGCTGCATGTCCACTGGGACGAAATCGAGTCGCCCCGAGCTTGGTTGTTCCGCAGCGTACGTAATCGCGTCTATACCCACGTCCGCGATCACCGCCGCGAAGTGCTAGGCGGTGACGACGCCACAACGCAAACGTCCGCTCGCGAAGTGGAATCGCCCGAGGCAATGGTGCTGCGAATGGAGGCGACGGGAACGCTGCGAACAATGCTCGAGGATCTTGACGAGACCGATCGCCAACTGGTGAAACTGAAGTATTTCAAGGATCTCAAGTATCGCGACATCAGTGCCCAAACAGGTCTCAGTATTGGCAACGTAGGCTACCGGCTGCACCACATCTTGAAAGAGTTGGCCGGCAAATTGCGTCCACTCGGAATCGATGAAAATTCATGAAAGACGAACCAAACAAACCGTTGATCGATCCGGAGCTCGAAGCACGCATCGTTGCGCTCGTTTTGGGCGAAGCTTCCGACTTCGAACGAGATCAGTTGCAGCGTCTGATGGATGAGAACGCGGAACTCGCTGCCTTCAAAAACAAAATCGAAAATGTACACGGATTGATGAGAGACGTCGGCGAGGGTGAATGGGATACCACGGACGAACATTGGAAATTGCCAGCAGAAAAACGCAATGCAGTGCTGGCATTCATAAGCGGCCAGACGAACGAGTTGCCAGAGATTCGGGGGGCCAGCAAGTTGGGGACTCAGCCCAGCGATGCTGTCAGTATTCGTCGCAGGAATCGTCGCAGGATTCTGAGCAACGTGTTCAAGGTGGCTGCTGTGCTGCTAGTGGCTGTATTTGGCCTGAGCATGGCAGTGCCAAGCGTCCAGCATGCGCGGGTCGCTACCCGGACTGAGAAGGCTCCCGCGAGCATCGACCACTTCGTCGATCCGCTGGAATCGTCGTATGAGCGAGGCACTGTGTCTGGTTTCGAAGCGGTCATCGCCGATCAGGAAAGGGACTACAGCAACAACTCGAAGTCAGCTCTTGCGGCGATCGAAGATAGCCTCAGTACCAACAAGTCGCTGCCGACCCCCTACTACTTGCAGGACGATGTCCAGTATTTCCCAACAAGTCCTGAATTCAAATTATCACAAGAAGTAGAAAAGTTGGGTGAAAGAGAATTGACGGAGAGCGTGACTCGATTGTCACGACAGCGAGAGAGTGGTCGTCGTTCTGAGTTGGCTCAGCCTACCGTTGATGACTTGGCTCTCATTCCACAAGGCGTCAAAAGTAGCACTGCCGTTGAGTTTGGCGACGAATCAGGGTTCCGAACATCGTCCTCCTTCGAATCGGAAGCAAAGTATTTTGGGTTGCCGAGTGCCAACGATAGTAAGCGTGTGAGTTCATCCCTTGAAGGCTTAGGCATGGAAGACCTAGGTTCAGTTGGGCAGCCGCTGAGTGCGAGCGAACCTGCCGCACGCGGGCTGCGGACGAAGGAATCATGGCAAACGTTTCCCGAACAAACAGCCGACGTGGATTTCAGCGATCTCCCCACACGCCCAGGGCGAATCGGGTTTGGCGGGGCCGTAAACAGTGATGCTGGGGAATCAGGCCAAATGTCTTCGACAGACGGTTTATCGTCAAAGTTAGACGGGGGCATCGAACTGCAGTTCTCGAAAGGCTTCTCCGACGATGCACCGATCGCCGGAAAAGATTTGGACATGAATATGGATCGAGGAGATGCCCGTAAATGGGCAGAGAATGACAGGTACAGTCGCTTTGACGCGGCAGATCCCTTGCCCACACCACGCGAGAAGAGCAAGGCAGTCAAAAGTGATGAAGTGTTTGAGCGTTTAGGCAGGTCGTCTGACGACAAGCAAGGCACTGTCTATCGGTACGTCAAACCGCCGATCGCGTTGGACAAAAAGAGAGCGTTGCAAACGAACGAGCCAGCTAGAACAACCGCTGCCCCAATCGTTTCACCTGCTGGGCTCGACGAAAAGAATGCCGCCCAGGAAGCCTTCTCTACGTTCTCGCTGCACATCAGCGACGTCTCCTTCAAGCTAGCTCGTGCAGCGCTGGCCAGCGGATCATGGCCCGAGCCAGCCAAGGTGCGGATCGAAGAATTCGTTAATGCTTTTGACTATGGCGATCCAATGCCAAGTCGACATGAGAAAGTCGCATGCCGCGTCGAACAGTCCATTCATCCATTCTTGCAACAACGGAACTTGTTGCGGGTTTCGATGCGAACCGCTGCGGAGGGACGGGCGAGCGAAACGCCGCTGCGATTGACATTTTTGCTCGACAACTCGGGGTCGATGGAACGCATCGATCGTCAACAAACAGTACGCCGCGCGTTCGCCCTGCTAGCTCAACAACTGAAAACAATCGATCAAGTCACTCTGATCAGCTTCGCTCGTCAGCCGCGACTGTTAGCCGACAAGGTCAGCGGAGACCAATCGAGTCAGCTTGTTGAACTTGTAGACAAATTGCCCAGTGAAGGAGGCACCAATCTCGAATCGGCGTTGCAATTGGCCTTTGAAAAGGCTCAGGAACAACACACTGACGGCGCCCAAAATCGGGTCATCTTGCTCACCGATGGAGCTGTTAATCTTGGCGATGCCAACCCCGAACGTCTATCGGAGATGATTACCACGATGCGAGTCGCAGGGATTGCTTTTGATGCGGCGGGGATCAGCGCCGATGGATTGAACGATGAAATTCTCGAAGCCCTCGCTCGCAAAGGCGACGGTCGTTACTACTTGCTCGATTCGCTTGAAGCCGCTGATGATGGGTTTGCCCGACAGATCGCCGGTGCGTTGCGGCCGTCGGCTAAGAACGTCAAAGTCCAGGTCGAGTTCAATCCAAAACGAGTGGGCCGGTACAAGTTGCTGGGCTTCGAAAAACATCGTCTGAAGCAAGAAGATTTTCGCGACGACAACATCGATGCGGCCGAAATGGCTGCGGCCGAAGCAGGTGTGGCGTTGTATCAATTCGAAGCGAAGCCGGACGGCGAAGGCGATGTCGGTTCCGTGTCGGTGCGATTTCGCGATCTATCGTCGGGGCAAATGATCGAAAATCGCTGGCCGATTCCCTACGAACCCAACGCCCCACGTTTGGAACGAGCCACGCCGTCACTTCGCATCGCGGGCTCTGCTGCTTTGTTTGCGGCAAAGCTTCGCGGCGACGCGTTAGCGGAAAACGTCGATCTAAAAACGTTGTCCAATCTGATCGCCGGATTGCCCGAGCAAAGTCGTAATTCCGATCGAGTTGCTCAGCTGCAATTGATGATTCAACAGGCTCGGCAAGTGGTCGGAGAGTAAGTCTCGGTTCCAAAGCGCTCTATCCGCTACCGCGCCCGACCCTCTCGCCAAACGGCAGAGGATCTTGAGCAAATCCACTCCAATGAGCATCCCCTCATGAAAACGACTACCTTGCTGCACACCCGCACGATGGTTCTGCTAGGACTCGCTTGTTTGGCGAGCATGTTGATGCTTCCCTGTCTCGCTCAGGACGATTCGCGGCAAGCCAGCATCAACAGTTCCATTGGTGCTGATGGTACCGGCACGATTGTTGTCGAAGCTCGCGGCCATTTGCCCATCTTGCCTCCCTTCTATACCGCCACGGCCGATGCGGTCGTGCAAATAGAAACCGACCACGTCGAGCAAGAGGTTCAACTGGCCATCAAAGTGATCCAGGGGACTGCCAAGAGATTAAGTTTTGGACTTAGCGGCGATGGACAGGTGACCGCCGTCGCTGGCGATGGCACTGAGTCGTGGTCCGTGCGTCAAGTCGGGGCCAGGCGATTCCTTGATCTGCATCTCAAAGAGGACGTCTCGGATGCAAATGCGGTGATCTCCATTCGCTCGCCCGAAGCCAAATATGAACTTCCCAGCGAGATCCAACTGACTCACCTCACTCAGGGTGAATCGGTTGGGTTCAATTCGTCGATCCGTATTCAGTACGATCCCGCAGTGGAGGGGGCCGTCACGGTCGCCACTGGTTTTGCACCGCTCGACAGTGAAGGCGACGCAGACCGATTTCAAACCACGACCGGCGGTCAACTGAAACTTTCGCTCCGTCGTAGCGGTGTGTCTCCGGCACCCGTGGAACTAATCGACACGGATTTGCAGGGGACGATGCACTCCAATGGCGAGTCGATTGGCCTTCAGCTTCGCAGCACCGCTGTTGTTACCGAGGATAACGAGGGAATTATAATCCTTTCCGGCAACGCCGCCGTTAGTGAAGTGCCGAGTGATGCCAACTATCGACTACGTCTTTCGAATGACAATGAACGTCCGGTTTACAAACTTGTGTTTGACAAGGCTGGTACGTATCCCGTGACACTCAACTTTGTCGCCACGTTGCTTGCCCCCGACAGTAATGGGCACCGCATCGATTTTACGATCGCTGCCGGCACCGTTGTCCCCATCACACTCAGCGGACTCGGCTCAGATCTTGTGTTTCATCGTGATCAACAATCGGTTGTGCCACTGCGAGACAAAGATAAGTGGTTGGGTTTTTTGCCTGCAACCGGTCACGCTCAGTTGCAGTGGAAGACCGCACGGAAGACGGATGATGGAAAGTTGTTCTTCACCACGACTGGTCAAGTCGAAGCAAAAGTGGGTGTGGGACTACTGCGTCAAGATCATCAGATCGACTACCAAGTGCTGCAAGGTGAGCTGAAGAGCTTGAGCATCTTGATGCGGGGCCCAGGAGAGATACTCGACGTTCAAGGTGACAAGGTCGTTGCTTGGAAAGTGAGTGGCAAAGCCGAAGATCGACAATTGGACATCACTCTCAGCCAACCGATTGCGGGGACGAGCCAGATCAGGGTACGTAGCCAAACGCCGCTTGGTGCGTTTCCAGTGCGTGTCGAAGGGTTACGGCTGAATCCGATGGGAGCGATCCGGCATTCCGGTTTTCTGCGTCTTTCCAATTTGGGCTCGGTGCGTGTCGAGCCCACGGGGCTAAGTGGATTGACTCAGTTGGCACCGGAGCAATTTCCCGGTGAACCCATCGAGGCACGGCAGGTTTTTGTTTATCGTTTCCCCTCGGCGGACCACGATTTCACCCTTGCGGCGGATCGTATTCAACCCGAAGTCAGCATCTCGCAACTGGTGCTGTATCAGCTGGATGAAGCCGACCGAGTGATCAAAGCCGACATTGAACTCGACATTCGCGAGGCGCCGATTCGCGAGTGGGATTTCGGAATTCCAGCCGACTACTCCATCGTCTCGGTGACTGGTGCGAACGTTGCGGACTACATCGCTGCGACGGAGATCGTGGATAGCCGTCGCAACTTGAAAGTCATGTTTGATCAGGACGTTGAGGGACGCCAGCTTGTTTCGTTGCATCTTGAAAAAAGTGAGGCTGCGGTCGCTGGGAATTGGGTTTTGCCACGAATTGAATTCCCCGGTGCGAAAGCGGTTCGCGGCGATATCGGAATCATCGGTGGTGCAGGTTATCGGATCACGATCGAAGAAACGGAGTTGTTGGTAGAAAAACCGCTGTCCTACTTTCCCAAACCGACCGCAGGCCTACAACAAACCTTTCGCATCCGTGAACCTGAATGGTCAGCCAGAATGCGAGTCGAACTACTCGAACGGAGTGTGCAAGCCGATGTGTTTCATCTTTATTCGCTGAGCCAAGAAACGGTGTATGGCAGCGCGTTGATCAACTACTTCGTTACCGGCGCTCCGGTGTCGGAATGGAAAATTGTAGTGCCCCCGGCGCTAGGCAATGTCATGGTCGATGGGCAGGACGTTCGTACTTGGCGTCGAGAAGACGACGTCCTGATTGTTTCTCTGCACCAGCCCGTGATGGGAGGCTACACCTTGTTGGTGACGTTCGAAGAAAAACCGGACGAAAATCAAGGCTCCTTCCAAGCCGGACAGATTGCACCGCTGGGCGTACAGAGCGAACGTGGCTACATCCAAGTTGTTAGCCCCATGCAAGTGGAGATGAATACGGTCTCCGTTTCCGACGACATGCTGAAACTTGATCCGTTGGAGTTACCTGCCGAATTCCGTTTGCTCAGCACCGCGCCGCCGCTGGGGACTTGGCAATACACCGATCGTCCGTTTGCTTTGGATCTAAAAGTCGACTGGTTCCAACCTGGCACAACATTGACTCAGGTGGTTGAGTTTTCGGAGGTCAACAGTCGTGTTTCGCAGGACGGCGAATTGGTCACCGACGTGCTCTACTATGTTAAATCGCGGGGACAACGCACGCTGAGGGTCAAGCTGCCGGACGATCCGGTGCGTCTTTGGAAAGTTTCCGTCAATGGTCAAGTTGCCACTGCCCGACAAGCGGATGACGCTACGTTGATTCCACTTCCCGGAGGAATCAATCCCAACATTCCAATCGAAGTCCGGCTTAGCTTGGGCAAACCGACCGTCGATGAATCGGATCCCGAACTGACTCTGCCAATCGTCTTCGCGCCGGTACTGAAAACACAGTGGAACATTGTTGGGGACGAGAAACGCGTGCTGATTCCCCGCGGCGGGACCTTTACTCCATCCGTACCTGTGACTCGGGCATCCGGATTTGATTGGGTGGCCAAGCACGGCATGGTCCCCTTGGTTCTGATCGGCTTATTCACCGGCATCGGAATTTGGGCGTGTGCCAAGTCAGCAGCTTGGCCTGTGTTGGGTTTGCTCAGTATCGCCATCGCGATCGGGGTGTCGGTCTTCACTGCGAGCACGGCGTTTGCACAGTTAGGATCGCCGGTTCCACTGCAGCTAAGTCTTCCAAATTTGTCGGCGGGGGAAACCATTCGGCTTCACGTCCAAAACACACCGCTTTGGCGTGTCGATCTCTCATGGATCGGCCTCGTTGCACTGTTGGGTGGCGTCGCCGCGATTGCCTGGTCTTTTATTCATGACGATGCCAGTGTTCGAATGATAAGCCGCTGGATTGGAATGTTTCTAATCGCTTTGGGGATACTGATGCAAGGCGGCGGAGCTCCTTGGTTTTATGTCCTGCTTGCTGTTGGGATTTTGGTTTTGGTCTTCGTTCGGCCGGCGCTTGACTCGACCCGCGGTTTGGGGCGTTGGCTGCGAAACATCGCCGAGAAGCCGACGACAAAAATGGAATCGGATGGAAACGATGGTCCCGACGCGGAACCCGGCGTCACGTTTACGCCGATCATCATTCTGTTCGCCCTGGTTCTTTCATTCGCGTGCTCTTCCGTTTCGGCAGCGGACCCCAGCGGTTTTGACGCGGCGGATTCGATCAAACAACAGTGGCGGATGACACATCAAGATTCGCGTCTGACCGCAACGGGAACGATCACATTGTCGGGGCAACCGGGAGATCGTTTTCTGCTGTTGGAAATGCCAGCCGTACTGACTCGCTTCGATGGCAAAGGTTTGCGTCTGTCGAAACAAGATGTGCCCGGCCAAGGCCTGAGCTATATCATCAGCATTCCGGTTAACAATGATACGTCCGAGGTAGAAGAGGTTTCGCAGCCAAACGAGGCGACCGAATATAAGGCGACATTCGAGTATCGGCTCGAAGCGGTCAAGCCGCTTGATGGCGTGCCTGTGTTGACGGGCATCGCTGCGGTTCGGGAAATCAATCTCCGCTACGACGAGGCGGGGTGGGATGTCGTTAGCCCCACCGCGGTGCGAGTGGAATCTGTCGATTCCGACGACCAGGCTACCGAGGTGAATTTGCTACTTGGCACCGGGGAAGCCAGTGTCATCCTGAAACCGAAGGCTCGTGATGTCACTCTCGAGGAAACCAATTTTTTTGTGGAAACCTCGAATCTGTATCTGCCAGGTCCGGGCGTCGTTGATGGCCGTCATCGTCTTCATCTGCGAACTTCGCAAGGTCAGTTGAGCGAGTTAGCCGTGCTAGTTCCCAAAGGACTGACGGTCAGCGCCGTGAGCGGCCCGGTCGGTTCGTGGCAGTTCGATGCCGATCAGGGGCGGTTGAAATTGCAAATCGAACCGGCTCAGTCAAATCCATTCGACGTCATCATTGATACGCAGCGTGGCCTCGATTCGCTGCCCTCAGACGTCACCCTGTCTCCACTGCGAGTCGCGGACGCGGGCGGCGAAGTCGGGCTGGTGGCGATTGCGTTTGGAGCCGATGCCCAACCTGAAAAATTGGATTCGCAAGGAATGTCGGCAGTCAATTTGGCCGACTTTGACGCGAGCTTGATCCTCAACAAGCAGGTGGTGCTGCATCGGGTTTATCGGTACGGTTCCGAAGGCGGAGAATTGACGTTGCGTGTGGCACCTGTGGAGTCCGAAGTTCGCGTGATCAGCAAGCAAGTGCTGTCACTCGGGGACGAACGGGTGGTCTTAGGCATCAATTTCGCAGCGGAGATTACCCGAACCGGCTTGTTCCAATTAAGTTTTCCGTTGCCTGATGGGCTCGAAGTCGAATCGCTCTCGGGCGCTTCGCTGCACCACTGGGCCGAACTCAGCGAAGGCGACCAGCGACAAATCGTTCTCCACTTGAATGGCAAAACGATCGGTTCGCAGAGTTTCTCGTTGACGTTATCTGGAACGGCGCCAAATGATCCCGGCGATTGGAAGCTGCCACGATTTGAGTTGAACGAAGCAACGCGTCAAACCGGTGAGTTGGTGGTCCGGCCCACGACGGGCATTCGGCTCAGAACAGTGTCACGCCAAAATGTATCGGAGACCGACCCACGCAGCATGGGCGGCAAAGTTCAGGGCTCGCTGGCTTTTCGTTTGTTACAGCGTGATTGGGATCTGGTGCTGGGGATCGAAAAACTCGAACCGTGGGTGACCGGGCAAGTGCTACATGAAATCACCTTGCGTGAAGGCCAGACACGTTCTGCCTTGATCGCTGAATTCGATGTGCAAAACGCTTCGATTCGTACGCTTGCCGTCGCATTGCCGATTGCCGACGAGGACGAGATCAAGACGTTGCGGGCCAGTGGTGACATCGTCAGCGATTTTGTACGAACGGCCCCCGATTCAGATGTTTGGGAAGTTCAGTTTAAACGTCACGTAATCGGAAAAATCCAATTCCGGATTGAATACGAACGCCGCGGCGATCGCGAGAGCCCGTCCACAAACGGTCAAACTCCATCAGGTGCAAGTTCGAAACAAGAAAACGAAGTCTTGGTACCCGCTGAATTCCCCGATGCACGCCAGTTGTCATACTATTTTGGCGTTCGTGCCGGCGGTCGGTTCGAATTGGAGCATGATCCACTGCCCCAAAGCTGGCAGCGAGCGGATTGGAATACGGTTCCCCAAACATTGCGAGATGCGGGAAACCGGACGGCGCCGGCGCTTGTGCTACGCGCTGTGCCCCCTGCAAATTCGCTGCGTATCGTTGTCAAACGCCATTCATTGGCAGACGCACTGAAACTTCGTGTGGCCAAAGGCACGTTTACCACGGTTTTGTCGCCGAGCGGAAATCAACTCACTGCGGTCGATGCAACCATCGAGGTCATCCAGCGCAGCAGCCTGAGCGTCGGATTGCCTGAGGGTGGCGAGCTATTCAGTATTTTTGTCAATGGCGAAAGCGTCAATTCGATTCGACTGGGCGGCAATGGAAGTCTGGGCGGCGATGGGCGTCAGGGCAACGACGGCAACGTGTGGCAGTTTTACATTCTGCCGGGCATCGACGACCGCACGGCGAAAGTTCGCTTTGTCTATTCAGTTGCGAGTGATCGTCCTGCTCGCCGAAACGATCTTCGTAACTTGACCCTCGCCAGCCCTGAAATGAATGTACCACTCGAGAACATTCAGTGGAGTGTCGTCGCCCCCAAGGGATTCGAGCTGATCGACCACGACGGCAATCTGGAATTGGTCCAGCAAGCCAATCAGGAAGAATACAACCGTAGTTCCTATTTGTCGAAAAGTAGCGGCAAGCGACAAGTCCAAGCACAGCAGGCGACCAAGCTTCTTGAGCAAGCCAATCAATTGATCCAGGCCGGTGAACAAGCCAAAGCTCGCCGCGCTCTCAGCAGTGTCGCCAACCAATACGCACTGGATGCCGCGTCGAACGAAGACGCGCGTGTGCAGCTTGAAAATCTACAGACGCAGCAAGCCATTGTCGGTTTAAATACTCGCCGTCAACGACTCTATCTCGACAATAAACCGAGTGACATTATGTTCGCCGATAACCCCCAATTTCGTGAAGCGGCGTCGGACAACCCTATCCTGCATCAAGATGAAGTGAATTTTCATCCTCAACAGCTCAGCGAACTCCTTCGCGGAAACAGCAGCGAAGACAATGCCGTTCTCGGGCAGATTGCGGGGCGGTTGGTCGAGCATCAACACACCACGGATCCGGCGGCACAAGCGATCATCATCAGCCTGCCCGAAGAAGGTGCTGTTTATACATTCAGTCGCAGTGTGCAAGTTGCCGAAAACGAGCCTCTCAAATTAGAGCTCGATTTTGTTTTGCAGCATCGCGTTTCGTTTTGGCAGACCGCATTGCTGGTTTTGTTGCTGTCCTTATTCGCCGCCATCCTGACCGTGGCTTCGAAACGACAGTTGATTTAATCGAAATGCAAATCGCAACTGTGAGCCGTGGGCCGTAAGGCACCGGGTAATGCGCGGGACCCGGCCGCTTACGCGTCACGGCTCACTAATTCAACAAGCCTTTGACGGGTTCCGCTACGAGATGCTGTGAAGCATTTCGCATTGGCGATAGCCTCAGGCTGCTAAATTTTTCGTGTTGCTTCGGATATTATGGGTGAGTATTTCTTCCGGCCTATCCTGCAGTTACCTCTCCACCGACAAAGTTGGTGGAGAGATGGCAGAAAAGCCGCGCAACCAAAAATCACGATAAGTCCAAAGGGCCAGCGGCCTGGCTAGTGCCCGAACGGCTAATAATAAGAGCGGTGATGTCGTACTAAATCAGCCGTCTCCAAGCTGGGAGGGCGAAGCATCACTCAACTTAAAAAACGGCACGACCTGCAGGCGAGGAAAAGGGGATCGCAATCCGCTTGATACGCTTCGCCTGGACTCGGCAAACGGCTCGGCTTCGGCCCGCAGCCGCGATAGCGTCTGGAGTATGTGGTCATAAACAGCGTAGGCAAGCCTCCGGCACAAAAGGAGCAGCTCTTTCTGCTCCTGCTCTGAAACACCGGACACAAGGCCAAACCCCACACAAGACCTAACCCCGGTGCAGGCCTGCTCGCGGTCCCCAATCTCCACCGCACCAGAGCCCCTGAGATGCCGACGCCGTCAACCTACCGCCGGTCAGGCCTCTCTCAAAATACCGAGCAAACAAACGCCGCACTTGCCAATCTCTCCGGCGTTCGCGGCAAATTGAACGCGATTGCAGCGAGTTTTCCGTTTATTTGCCGGCACTCTGGACACATGCTGTCCATCCCGCCCCCCGCCAGCAAAACACTTGCTATATTCACTCCAGTGCGAATTTTGAAACGCATTGCAGCGCGAGGTTACATCGAGGAGTTTTGACGGCGGAAGGCGAGGTTTTGAATTGATGAGCATGGGAACGCAGCGGAAGCGTCATCCACAATTACTGCGATTGATTACGCTGGGGCGGGGCGACGAGACCATCGAGTCGCTCGCGGCTACGCTCGGCGTCAGTGAGAAAACGGTCCGCCGCGACATCGCGGGGCTGCGTCAACTAGGAATCGCGATCGAGGAACACGTCTGCCAACATGGCCGCAAGACCTACAGTTTGTCTCGCGAATCGATCGACCAAGTTCGTCAGCTACGTATGCGATCGGAAGAATCGCGGCGACCCTTGACCGAGCAAGTTACCACGGACCCTATTTTTCCGCTCTACTCAAAAACATTGCGGCGGAAGTCGCCAAGACTTGCGCCAACGAGGTTTGAAATGGCATCGACGGAAAGCACTCCATGTCGCAAACGGTGAGACTGTCAATCCTGCTGGTGGGATTGCTCCTTGCGTTCCCGTTTTTGTATCCGCTGAGCCGTTCATTTTTCCGCGGTGACGCGTCCACGGTGCGACCAGAGTGGGGCGCGACGAGTGGGTTGGCCCGGGCACAATCGACCACTGCGAGACAGTCGGTTGATCAAGTCGCACAATCGCCGTCGTTCGATCCCCAACCGGATCTACCCAGGCCTGATCTGATCGTTCCATCGACCGAGGTCTCGCCGGCGCGAGCACAAGAGGATTGGCGACTGATTCTGCATGCACCGGGTGCCCAGATGGAGGCGTTTCGGTTGCTCGTCGGCGCCGGAGGTCGATTGTCGGTCCATCCGGACAAGCAGGTCCTCGTCGCCCCCAGCGGGCCTAACGTGCAGTTCTGGGACTTGGAAGGAGCTTCGCTTATCGAAACGCGGCGTATTGATCCGTCGGACGACGACACTTTGTTTACCAGCGCTAGGTATTCCCCGGACGGTCGGTACATCGCCTTCGGCTCTCCATATGGCCCAATGAAAGTGTTGCGTCTAGCTGACGACGTGCTGGTGCCGATATCAACTGACCGTAGCATCAACGGGGACCGGATCGCGTTCCATCCGGACGGCCAGCGATTTGTGGCAATAGGGGAGCGGACGCCGGAAGGACGCAACATCCCCAATGCTCATTGGGTGGATTTGCAATCCGGAGAGGCACGCCCATTGGTGCCTGATGAAGTGAAGGTCGTCGATGCGGTCGTCAGCGACGACGGAAAATACATCGCCATCGCAGAGACGCAAGCTATTTCGATTCACGACACCGCGTCGCTGGACCAACAGATGCGATCTCCACTCGCGGAGAAGCCGACTTATGTGGTCGCCAGCCCAGACGGCAATTGGATCGTCGGACTGACCGGCGGAACCGTGCGAACTTGGTCCTCCGAAACCGGTCAATTTGTCCAGGAAGCGAACCTTGACACGGGGCTCGAACCCGTCATGGCGATCGACCGATTTGACGACAGCAATCGATACTGCGTATTAACGAGTAAGGGAAAGATATTGATTTGGGATCGTGACACAGGGTCGACTCGTTTTGTCGGGCATCACGAGTCTGCGTATTGCATTCGAGCGATTCCGGGAGAGAGTGGCGTAGTCACGGTCGGATTCAATAATGGTTCACGTCTCTGGCCGATGCCCCGCCCTCAGACGAATTCGGAGCCGACTGCCGAATCGCAATTGGCGTGGTCATTGGTCACTGTTTCGGCAGACGGCTCGAAAATGGCGGCCGTCGGCCAGTACGTTCACGTCTGGAACGTCAGCGATGGGAAATGCCTGACAGCATTCGAGCCAAGAACACGCCATATCAAGGACGTTTGCTTGTCGCCCGATGGTTCGTTGATCGCGTTGGTGGGGCAGGAATTGAAGACAGAGGTTTGGTCCGTGACGCAAGGCCATCCGGTTGCAGACTACTTTGATCCCGATGGCGAGAATCGCTGGCCAGGAACGATCGACCGTCGATCGAATTGCGTTCGGTTCTCTGAAGACGGGCGACAGTTGATGGTCGCCGAACAGGATGCGCTCCGAAGCTACGACGTTCACTCACGACAACGGTTGACGGAGTTGGCCAAAGTCTCACGAAAAGCCGGGACCGTTTTGATTTCGATGATTCAAGCCATGGACACTGATAGTCAATCGGGACGGATCGCGCTGGCACATACGGGCCGCATCGTGGTTTGGGACCCCGACGACGAACGTGCCTTGAAAACGGTGGAAACCCGCGGCCCACTCGATGCCGAACATCCTGGCGTCTTTTTTCTAACGACGGTAAACGAATAGTCGTCGGCCATTTGTACCGTGTCGCAGTCTATGACATCGAATCCGGGCACTTACTCGACGAACTGCAATCGCATTGGGTGCACGGAAGAATGGATGAGGATTGGCTGGTCAGCAATCGTGAGGGACAACTGTCATGGTGGTCACCGGCGACCGAGTACGTTCCGACTTACGAACGAACACGTCGCCGCCCCGCACTGAAGCCTCTGATGAGAGCACGCGGCCAATTGAAGGATGTTGCGTTGACAGATGATGGAACGCTGGTCCTCATCGACCAGCATGACAAACCACTGGTGTACGGCAAGTGAAGAATGACAGGTGCGGACCACCCGACATTCCATAGTGGATCGTGATGGGAGACGCGTTATCCGGATCGGGCCGGCTCGAAGCGATCTTGTTTCGGCGCGGAGGTGCTGGACATCCCTGCCGCTACGGAGTCAGATCGATAACAGTGGGGTGCTTTCCGTTGAGCCCTGCAACGACTCCTCTTTCGCGACGGAAGAGAAAAGAAAAGGGGACGGGGGTTTGGGAGAAAAGGGGAAGGAAGGAAGAAAAAGGGGGGGGAATGGGAAA
>NZ_ANOG01000251.1 GCF_000346295.1 Rhodopirellula maiorica SM1
GGGGCTCGTGGTGTTAGAAGATGGACGGTACACGCATGGTTTCACCAGCCCTCCCCGGCCGCTTTCAGCGGCCGACCCTCCCAAGGGGAGGGTGAACTATGACCGCGCATAAAAAAACTCTCTTGCAGCGAAACTACAAGAGAGTTTTAAAAATCCGGCAATACCTACTTTCACGCTGGTATGCACTATCATCGGCTCAGAAAGCTTGACTTCTGTGTTCGGGATGGGAACAGGTATGACCTTTCTGATATGGTCGCCGGAAAGACACACTTGCGGGTGTTTCACCGCAAGTGCGCCAGATTGTTTGGTAGCTGTTATTGTTTCTGAAAGACTTTTCATTCACTTCGTCGAAGCCATGTATCCCTATAGAACATGAGTGCGGGATATCGATGGCCAAACTTTCGCCCGTTAGTACTGGTTAGCTTAACACGTTACCGTGCTTACACGCCCAGCCTATCAACCAAGTCGTCTTCTTGGGGGCTTTCGACTAATGTCTACGAATCCTAATCTTGGAGCGGGCTTCACGCTTAGATGCTTTCAGCGTTTATCCGTTCCGAAGTTAGCTATCCAGCCGTGCCGCTAGCGCGACAACTGGTACACCAGAGCTTCGTCCAACTAAATCCTCTCGTACTAAAGTTGAACCTCCTCAAGATTCGTACGCCCACGGCAGATAGGGACCGACCTGTCTCACGACGGTCTGAACCCAGCTCACGTACCACTTTCATTGGCGAACAGCCAAACCCTTGGGAGCTTCTACACCCCCAGGATGTGATGAGCCGACATCGAGGTGCCAAACCGCATCGCCGCTGTGGACGCTCGGATGCGATAAGCCTGTTATCCCCGGAGTACCTTTTATCTGATGAGCGATAACCCTTCCATTCGGGATTACCGGATCACTAAGACCTACTTTCGTACCTGCTCGACTTATGGGTCTCGCAGTCAAGCACACTTCTAACTTTACTCTCTTCGCCTGATTACCGACCAGGCTGAGTGTACCTTTGCACTCCTCCGTTACTCTTTGGGAGGAGACCGCCCCAGTCAAACTGCCCGACTGACATTGTCCTTCGCCCCGATTCAGGGGATCGAAGTTAGAATTAAAATATAACCAGGCTGGTATTTCAACGACGGCTCCACGGGCACTAGCGTGCCTGCTTCAAAGCCTCCCAGCTATCCTACACAAATTATATCTCAACCCAATATCAGCCTACAGTAAAGGTTCACGGGGTCTTTCCGTCTAACCGCGGGTATGTGGCATCTTCACCACAACTACAATTTCACCGGGTCTGTGGTTGAGACAGTGCTCCAATCGTTACGCCTTTCATGCAGGTCGGAACTTACCCGACAAGGAACTTCGCTACCTTAGGACCCTCATAGTTAGGGCCGCCGTTTATTGGGGCTTCGGTCGCCAGCTTCGCCGTGAGGCTAACCGTCTTCCTTAACCTACCAACACCGGGCAGGCGTCAGTCTCTATACATCCACTTGCGTGTTAGCAGAGACCTGTGTTTTTGATAAACAGTCGTTAGAGCCGATTTTCTGTGGCCCACTTGCGTGGGCGCCCCTTATCGCGAACTTACGGGGCCATTTTGCAGAGTTCCTTAACCACAGTTCTCCCGAGCGCCTTAGAATTCTCATCTCGCCTACCTGTGTCAGTTTTAGTACGGTCAGTTGCTTAACTTCGCAGCTTTTCTTGGACGTCCTTCCAATGACTTCGAGAACTTAAACGCTCTCGAGCTATACCTTGGCTTATGTCGGGTCTTTTAATCCCCAACACCTCAGTGTTCGCTACGGACATTTCTATTCGTACCGCTCACTTTCCGGACGCCGTCCCTGCGATTAGATACACAACCGGCACAGGAATATTGACCTGTTATCCATCCCCTACGCTTTTCAGCCTCGGGTAAGGTACCGGCTAACCCTGGGCGGAATTGCCTTCCCCAGGAAACCTTAGGCTTTCGGCGAATAGGATTCTCACCTATTTTATCGTTACTCATTCCGGCATAATCACCCGATGACGCCAACACCGCTCGTTACCGTACGGCTTGTATCTCGTCATCGGCGCTCTCCTACCACTCTAGTAAACTAGAATCCGCTGCTTCGGTGTTTTACTTACTCCCGTTCATTATCGGCGCAGAAATGCTCGACTGGTAAGCTGTTACGCACTTTTTAAATGGTGGCTGCTTCTAAGCCAACATCCCAGCTGTCACAGCATTTCAACTTCCTTAGTGACTAAGTAAAACTTCGGGACCTTAGCAGGCGATCTGGGTTGTTTCCCTCTCGACCCTGGAGCTTATCCCCCAGGGACTGACTGCCGAGATAGTCTTTGCGGTATTCGGAGTTTGGTTCGGTGAGGTACCCCGGGAAGGGCCCCCATCCGATTCAGTATCTCTACCCCCGCAAAGTAGTTGCCTCGACGCTATCCCTCAAGATATTTCGGAGAGAACGAGCTATCTCCTGGTTTGATTACACTTTCAGTCCTCCCCACAAGTCATCCCCTCAGTTTTCAACCTAAGTGGGTTCGGTCCTCCACGCAGTTTAACCCGCGCTTCAACCTGCTCATGGGTAGATCACACAGGTTTCGCGTCTGCAGCATACGACACATTTCGCCCTATTCAGACTCGGTTTCCCTTGGGCTTCGTCCCGGAAGGACTTAACCAAGCCGTATACCACAACTCGCCGGATCATTATGCAAAAGGCACGCCGTCACACATTAAAATAGTGCTCCGACCGCTTGTAGGCACATGGTTTCAGGTTCACATTCCTCCCCTAGCAGGGGTTCTTCTCACCTTTCACTCACGCTACTGGTACGCTATCGGTCGTTAGAGAGTATTTAGCCTTACGGGATGGTCCCCGTGGATTCAGTCCAGGTTTCACGTGACTGGACCTACTCAGGTGCTCCTATGGTGCATGTTTATTTTCGTGTACGGGGCTGTCACCCTCTATGGCGATCCTTTCCAGAATCTTCCACTAACAACACACAATCCAATATCGAAGTCCTACAACCCCGCGAAGGAAACCTTCGCGGTTTGGGCTATACCGATTTCGCTCGCCGCTACTGACGGTATCGATTTTTCTTTCTCTTCCTCTGGTTACTTAGATGTTTCAGTTCACCAGGTTGTAACTAACCTGCCTATGGATTCAGCAGGCAGCAATCGGGAATCCCGGGATCATTGCTTGTTTGTCAACTCCCCCAGGCATTTCGCAGACTTCCACGCCCTTCATTCTTCTAACGCCAAGACATCCCCCATGTGCCCTTAATAGATTGGCCATCGAAATCCCGAACTCAAAAGTGTGTTACCACCATTGAACGCGAAAGATCGTTGGTTTCTATGATTAACGATATCACATGTGGTGATCACTGCTTTAACTCGGTCGCCTCCGAGACAACTTCACTGACTGCAGCAATCACGTTGCACAGAATCCTATAAGAATACATTCTTGCCAACGCTTTCGATTAGAGCCCACTCAGTAAACTGCGTGAGTCCAATGTCGACGCTGGCAACGCTTCTCAGAACTTGTTTTCACTTCTCTCGCGTTTGAAACAGAGCCTCCCGAGACCGAGTCCCGAGCTGAACCGCTCTACTTGCGAGTGTAGTGCTCTTTCAGATGCCAACTACCAAACAACCAAATTGTCAAATATCA
>NZ_ANOG01000252.1 GCF_000346295.1 Rhodopirellula maiorica SM1
TACACCGTCTCGCTGCCTCCAGCGATCGGCAGCGCAGGAATTGCTGCGATCAGCGTTGCGATGATGACATGGGGCGTCATGCCGCTGTTGACTTGGTTGTTTCAGCGATGGCTTTACCCGGCCGATCGTCCGCCGCGTTAACGCGAGTTGTTGATGTTGCATCCGCAGTCCGTACCGATCACGCCGCCGTGTGTTCAAAGAGCGTGAGAAGCCAGTCGTTGGCGGTCGCATTTGACATCGTCGCGATGACCAGTGTGGGTAGTCAGGAATGATAGGGTGAAATCCCGTGAGCCGTTACGCAAGTTCACTGTAGCGAAAGTCGCAGCGACTTTCGGCAACGCGAGTCAAACCGAAACTCTCAGCGAGCTTCGCTACGAGGAAAAGCTTCACAGCGATCCGTTTGGGCGCAAGCGGCCTGTCGATTTAGTCGTACGATGGACTTCCTAGTCCGTCGAATAAGCCAATGACGCACGAGGTAACCCATCAGCCACCCCCTTGCCATTGGAAACTTCATTAAATCAGCAGCTCGTTAGCCCCGGTCGAACGTCGGAACCGTGGCTAGCGGCCTGCTGATTTAGTCGTACGATGGACTTCCTAGTCCGTCGAATAAACCAATGACGCACGAGGTAACCCATCAGCCACCCCCTCGCCTTAGAAACCTTCATCAAATTAGCAGTCCGCTAACCCCGGTTAAATGTCGGAACCGTGGCTAGCGCCAAAACGGCTAAGATATGGAAAGACGGCTGCTTAAAGCGCGACTTCGCCATGCTCGGCGGTCCGGATCCTAATCGCTTCGCCGATGTCGGTGACCAGCACGTCGCCGTCGCTGGCAGCATTCATGCGAGCTGCGGCCAGCAATGCATCGAGTGCCGTTTGCAGTTGATGATCACCAACGACGACTTCGATCTTAATATTGGGAATGAAGTCGTATTCGTAGTGCGAACCGCGATAGATTTCTTTCTGTGATACCTCGTCACCGTAGCTTTTGACCTCGGACACGGTCATACCGCCGAAACCATGATCGACCAATGCCTGTTTGACCGTGTCCAACTTGAAATGCCGGATGATCGCCTCGATCTTTTTCATGGTAACCTGCGCTATGACTCGGATGTATCACACGTTGGATATGGCTGGACGAGCCTCGATATAAAAGACGCCGGGAATGTCAGATGTGAATTCAACGCGGCGAACATGGTGATGACGAGACTGCCAGGCAGCACGATCAAGATAGCGATTTACGTGCCAAGCGGCACCAAAACGTCGTTGTGCTGCAGGCATGCATCCGAAACACAACGAGCCTGCCCGCGTTGTGGCGATTGATCGCGGCGGCTCGCGGTGGCCGAAGAAATTTGAAGTGACACGACGAATTCCGCGGTTTTCTAATGTGCGATGCAAACGGAAACCGCCGTGAAGCCGCGACAACGCGGCGCAAAACGACTCGTTCGAAAAAACAGGCAGAAGCATCGGCGCTGGACCGGAGGTCCGCGGACGTGCGACATCCTTTAGCAGCAATCGCCCAATCTTGAGGCATCAGGAGTGACAAGACACGGAGGATTCCATACACCCAGCCACGAAGTGGCGATAGGATGTAGCCATGGGCGTGAGCCCATGGACCGCGGATCGACACCGCGTCGCTAGTCCCGACGGGACGACATGAAAAAACCGAGGACCCAATCATGCCGCCCCTTCAGGGCTTCGCGACGCGGATTTCGATTTAATCCACGGGCTCACGCCCTGTATTGATTTGCCAACGTGGCAAAATTCCATGCACCCAGCCACGACGTGGCGATAGGATGTAGCTATGGGCGTCAGCCCATGGACCGCGGATCGACACCGCGTCGCTAGTCCCAACGGGACGACATGAACAAAACAGGCAGGCCCAACAGCGTCCGATATTTCGGGCTATTGCCAGCGTAGGTCGACGACACATTTGCCTACCGCTTCGGCGGGCGGTGGTGTTAACGCCGCCGGTGGACCATCGATCTTTTTGACAACGCAGCGTGCCGCGCGGCGCTCGCGTGCTTCGTCGATCGTCGATGGCAACCCCGGATACGGTTCCCCCAGCGGATGCCATTCGTGCAGCGTAATCTGCCAAGTCCCTTCGCTCGGGTGCGACAGCGTTAATGTCAGCGGTGACTGGGCACCGAGCGTGGGATGCAGTCCTCCCAGCGGTACAAAGCTGCGATAACGCAGCCCCGATAACCGCAATGCCCCCTCATCGTCAGTCTCCTCATGAAGTGGAATCAACCACTCGCCGACCGACACCGTCCAATCGTCGAGTGACTCGGGGCCCGCGGATCGCATGCGGATTTCAATTCGCGATGTGCTCGAATCGATCAGCCGCGAACCGCCGCGTTCTTGCGTGGCAACATCACCGACCAACGGCCAAAATTCGACTGCCCGACGCAATTCGACTCGTAATGGGCCTAGTTCACATGCCTTCAACAGACGGTGTCGATCGCAAAGCACTCGCTCAACCAAGGGGCCGGCCAATCCCAGTTCATGAGATTCCAGATCCGCTAGCACTTCTTGGAGGTCACGCTGCAAATAATAAGGCAGCGAGAAACGTTGGTGTAACGATTCACCCCAATCGATCAGCGGTTCCGATGTCGGATACTCGGCAAGCATCGCAACGATAGCACGAAATAACGCCGCCAGCGATGCCATCGTTTCGGGATCCGCCGCCATTCGCAGCGCACGGAACTCGACCAAACCCAGCCGTCCACGGCCGCCGAGATACGGATTGGCCAATTTTTCAATATTGATCTCGGCGCGATGACTGTTGCCGGATGGATCGGACAAGAAGGGTGCCAGCGTGCCCCAGATTGTCTCTGGTAACGGATTTTCCACCCGGCTGAGTAACTCAAGTGCAAGCGAAAGCTCCGGCAATGCTTGCGAGAGCGTTTCATCGACTCGCGGTGCCTGGCTGTCCGAGCCAACCGAGTCAACTGCGTGCAGGTACGAAAGCGATGGGTGGCGGTTGAAGTAACGCACCAAGCTAGACAATAGACTTGGTTCGGTCAAAAACGGGCTGGACGATGGATCGATACCGCCAAAGGTAATGTGCCCGCCGCCTCCCGAATCGCTCTCGACGCCATTGTATTGCAACCGGTATGTCGCCAACCCTTCGTCGTCCGCGGCGGCTGCCAATTCGCGGAGTCTCGCAAGCAGATCGGTCGCAGACCCAACCGGCGCCATGTTGACTTCGATCACGGCTGGATCAGGAGTGATGGTGGTCCACGCTACCGTCGAGTCCACTGGCGGTGGGAAACCGGAAAGCAGGATCGCGGGCACTTCGGATTGCCGCGCCGCCGTCGAAACGGCTGACAGCAAACGTTCAAATTCATCGACACTACGGACCCGAGGTAGCTCGATCCGCAACCCTTCGTCCGTGTCCGAAGCAACCACGAGGTACGTTCCCGAATCGGCCAACGAATCAGTCACCTCGGCACCTTCGACCTGTTCGCCATGAAGTGACGGTCGTTTCAAAAGTGGCTGCTCTGTGACGTCGGTAACTGGTGCGGCGTCGTCCGTGCGAAAAACGACACGGTTAGCCAAAGGGGCGTCGAGCGTCGCAGCGGTTAAACCGATTGAGTTCAAGACGGTGGTCAGTGCTGCGGCAAACGATTCCGACATCGCCACGGTTGTCTGGTTGGCATCGTCGGCGTCCAAGAGTAGCACATCGGGTGGTCCCTGCCAGATCGGGTGGCCATCGCGACGCAAGTAGAGCCCCAGACTCCACCGCGGGCACGGTTCGCCACTGTATTGACGCCCGACGCAGTGCAAGACCGCCGCGCCAGGATTGGCTTCGGCAATCCGCTTCAGCATCCGCTGGCCACGTTGGAGTTTGTCGTCACCTAATGCATTGAATAGCCATTGCGGTGTTTCCGAGTTGCGGTCGGTGTAGGTCGGTTCGGCACCAACCCAAATCGTCCGCCCGCAGCGTTCCACCGCTTCATCGTGTGCGGCCAATGCCTGCATCACGTCATCTACTGAGTCCATCGAGTTGTCGTTTTGCCGCGAGGGGTAGTTTCAAGAGCGCTGTGTCCGATAAACTTTATACATGCGCCGATTAAAAATAATACACAAAACGCGATACCGATATCCCCACCCGGTCAAGTTGCACGCCCACAAGGTGATGCTGCGGCCTCGCGAAGGCCACGATATCCGTATTGTCTCGTCGCAGTTGGCGATCCAACCCGAACATACTGTTCATTGGCATCGCGACGCCCATGGGAATTCGGTGGCGGTGGTGACGTTCCAACAAGAGGCCGATTTCCTTGAATTTGACAGCGAAGTCGTGATCGATCACTACGAGGACACGCCGACCGACGTCCGTTTGGACACGCGAGTCCAACAGTTTCCTTTTCAATATGATGTCGGCGAACGCGAAGATTTGCTGCCCTATATGTTGCCGGTTTTCACGCGAGGTGCTGAATCGCTGAAGGATTGGATCGAGCGATTTTGGAAGCCGGGGCAATCGTTGCCTACGCTTGATCTACTGAATCAGATGAACGAAGCTATTCCGGCGCAGTTGCGATACGGCCGACGCGAGGAAATTGGCGTCCAGCGGCCATCGGAAACCCTCGCACAGGGAACGGGATCGTGCCGTGATTTCGCGACTTTGTTCATGGAAGCCTGCCGTCACCTCGGCTTGGCCGCACGTTTCGTCAGCGGGTATCGCTACGATCCTAATTTGGGGCCTGGCGAAGGCGCCACGCACGCTTGGTGTGAAGTGTATCTGACCGGCAGCGGATGGCGAGGTTTTGATTCCACAGCCGGGCTTCGCGTTGCCGGCGATCACATTGCCGTCGCCGTCGCGCGACACCCGGAGTGGATTCCCCCTATATCCGGATCCTATCACGGACAAGCAAAATCAGTAATGGAAGTCGAGGTCGAAGTCACGGAGTTGCAAGGCTAGACAACGCTGCCTCGAAACCAGTGCACACGCGTCTTTCCAGGCTGTCGCTGAATGCGACGGCCGACAGGGCACACCGGGCGAGTCCGAACAAATGAGCGGCGGTTAATCTGGTTTGCAGATAGGAACCGTGGCTATCGGTACAAAGTAACGCTGTAAACGGCGGTACAGCGGGCGTGCTTGCCTTACAAGTTTGGTAGGATGGGGGACGAAGCTAGCTGTTGCGATGCTCAATTTACCTGAGTGGAGCTGCCGCGATGCAGGTTGCTGCCTGTTCGACTTCGTGTTCGCCTTTTCGATCGACCTTCCATCTTGTCTTGACGCGTAATTCGCCATGCTCAATACGTCACTATCGTTCAAACGTCCCGAAGCGGATCTTTCGGTCTTGGAACTGCTTGCGGTGAAGTATCCCAATGTCGACGCGGCGATCGCCGAGGTGGCGCGGCTTGCGGCAGTACAAACACTTCCCAAGAGTGCGGTGCATGTGATCAGCGATATTCACGGGGAGGACAAGAAACTGCAGCACGTCATCAACAACGCATCCGGTACGCTCCGTCCGTTGGTCGAGGAGATGTTTTCAGAGCGGATGGATGCCAATGAGATGGCCGAGTTTCTGAAGCTAACATTCTACCCCGCCGAAGTGACCGAGCGGTTGCGACACACATTGAAGGAACCTGAGGACGTCAAGGCTTACGCCGCGCGGATGTTAAAGTCACAATTGGAACTGCTTCGTCATTTGGTGTCGAATTTTAGTTTGCGATTGGCGTCGAATTTGTTTCCGCGCGAATACAGCGAGTTGCTGTTAGAGATGTTGCACGCGCCGTCGACCGAACGCGGACCCGAGTTTGTTGCTGCGATGCTGGATGAACTCGTTCGACGCGGACGTGCATTGCACCTGATCCATCTGCTCGGGCGGTTGATTCGTAATTTGGCGGTCGACGAACTGATTATCGGTGGGGATTGCTGGGACCGCGGTCCGCGTGGCGACCGCGTGGTCGATTACCTGCGTCTGCAACCCAATGTGGAATTCATTTGGGGGAACCATGACGCATTGTGGCTTGGTGCATCGCTAGGAAACGAGGCGTTGATTTGCACGGTGCTTCGTGTGTCGCTGCGATATCGACGGATTGG
>NZ_ANOG01000253.1 GCF_000346295.1 Rhodopirellula maiorica SM1
TGCAAACAATAGGACACGCTGTCTCGTAACGAAAGTCGTGGAGACTTTCGTCGATCCATGCATCGCATGCGAACTCGGTTGGCAAGTCTATGGTTGGTGGTGCTCGCGGTGAAAAATGCTTGCTGTACCGACGTCGGAGACGTCGGGCGACATTATCAAGTAGAATCGTCTTGTTCGCTTCTTTGACATTACCTGCGTACAAGCGAGAGCCATGGACCTGACTCACCCACAACCTTTGCCTGACGCGCGGCGAACCGTAGCGAAGGGGGGGCTGCGGATCGCGGTGGCGTGCTGCCTGTTTTTTTCTTTGACGTCCGCCACGTTGGGCGATGATGCCGCTGGGCCGCAATCGGATCTGCACACGATCGATCTGGCGGATTTGCCATCGCCGCCCGCTGAAATTGCCGAGCTAATTGAGCGAGGCAACGTGCGATTCGTCTACGGGCCGCGACCGGAATCGATGCAATCCAAATTGTTGCCGGGTGGTTCGGCCGCGGCACTGCGAAAGGGGCGGCGACTCGCGGCGACGACCGAATACCGGATGGGGTATCATTATCGCAGTCGCAATCGATGGAAGTTCGTCAACCAGAATCGCGAGGCCGATCTTCGCGAAGTGCGAATCGGCATGCGTTTCAGTGACGTGCGACTTG
The DNA here is from genome assembly GCF_000346295.1 of Rhodopirellula maiorica SM1. GTDB lineage: Bacteria > Planctomycetota > Planctomycetia > Pirellulales > Pirellulaceae > Novipirellula > Novipirellula maiorica. Next base: position 651 of record NZ_ANOG01000253.1, read on the forward strand.
AAACCGAGCACACCGTTTGGTTTCGTAAACGACCTGAGTCCGAAACGTTTTGGACCGATCGGCTTGTGCTTCATGAACTCGATCATGTGCGTATTTCAGTCGATCCGCTGCTGGAGAAACGGTTTCGAGACTTATTGCGGTCCAACGCGTCGATCACGCTGTCAATGGAACGCGGTGAAACGGTCGCTGAATCACGCATCCATCCGGCGGTCGATTCGCATGTGACGGAACTGTTTTCGCGAATTTCGGATCTCGTCGACATTCGCTACCAAGAGCTCGATCGGCTCACCGACCATGGATTGAAGGCATTCCCCGAGGGATCCTCGCTCGAATCCATCAAGAAATTCTCATCAAAACCCTAATTTCCCACCGCTTTGCGACGATTGGGCCGAACTGGTTTTCCAATACGAATGCTTTATCTTTGGCATTATTGGTCAGGGGGTTCAGATTTGCGGGTGAATCATGGTAAATTCTTCGGCCTGGGAAGCCGCCGCGTCGTGCGCCGGCAACCAAAACCTACCTATTCGCTTAAGCTAGCATCTGATGTCAGTCGACCAATATGCAACCTGCCCCTGCGGCAGTGGAAAAAAAATCAAGTTTTGCAAATGCAAGGAATCCGTGAGCGAGCTTGATCGCGTGATGAAAATGGTCGAGGGGGGCCAGGTTGTTCCCGCTCTTGATCGTTTGTCGACGATTTTGTCGGAGCATCCCGATGCGGCATGGGCGTTGGCCATTCGTGGGCGATTGCTGCTTGATTTGCGTGAATACGACACGCTCGCCGAAAACGCCGACCGCTTTATTCGTTTGCAGCCCAGCAATCCGTTGGCGTTGACCCAGCGTGCGGCGGCTCAGGTTTTCCGTGGGGATGTCAAATCCGCGACCGATTCGATGCTCGAAGCGTTGACCGAGAGCGGCCGCGACGTCGATGCGTTCGTGTTGGACGTCTCGTCGGCCGTCGCATTTCTGCTCGGCCGCCAAGGCGTTTTCTTGACCGCTCGCGTCTATGCTAGCTTGGCTATGATGGCGCAAGGCTATGAAGGCAGCCAGATGTCGGGCACGTTGCTGCGTCAGCTCAATAGTTCGCCGACATTGAACCAGATGGTCAAATCGATTCCTCAGCCGATCGAGCGGCCTGCGGATGCCGATTGGGGCGAACGCTTTGACGAAGCCGCCACGCTGCTTCGCAGCAACAAGGTTTTGCTTGCCGAAGCTAAATTTCAATCACTGCGTCGTACCTTGCCCGACGAACCTGCGATCCTGTCCGGATTGTTGACTTGTGCCATTTGGCGTGGCGATGTCGCCGCACAAAGCGATTTCTTGCAAAAATTGTCGGCTTGTGAATCGCTTGACTTCGAACAGCGAGTCCAGTTCCGTGCCGTTTCCTGCTTGGTCAATCCTGACGATAAAGACCTTGCTGCGGAATGTTTCCGCTTGGACGCTGACATCGAATCGGCCGAACCTGTGGAGATGGCAATGATCGCCGATTCGCGGTTTGCACCGTTGCCGGCGGAAATGCTCGCCCAAATGCGTGAATCCGAGGACGATGTACCGCCACGTGCCGGTTTCCAAGTACTTGATCGCGATCGTCCCGAAGTCGCCGAAGGCTTGCCACCGATCGATCAGATTCCTGAAGCGATCGCGATGGCGTTCGTCTACGGTAAACAAACCGATCGTTCGGCCCGCGTCGAGATTCACGACGTCACTTCGTCGGTTCTGGACGAGGTACGAGCTCAAATCCAAAAGACCGTTGGCGATTCGGTCCAACTGAATCAAAAGCCAAGCGATCCGCTGCCGTTCTTGGCGGTGGTGCAACCGCAAGTGGCGATGGTGCGATTCAAAGCCAGCGCCGTCGAAGCCGACGCGATGCAAGAACAACTGACCAACACACGAATGCCTTTGGCGATCGCCAACGCAAAATGGGGCATTCTTGGCAACGCGTCCTTGGTCGAAACCGCAGACGACGATTCGAAATTGCTCGAGCGAACCGTCGTCGTGCGTGTGGCAGAACAGTACGACGCGATTATCTCAAAGGGCGACGAAGTGCTTGGTGAAGTCTATCGCCTTGCCAAGATCGAGCCGCTGCCTTCGTTGACGCTTAGCGACGACGAGATCGAATCGGTTGCGAACACCGATTTGAACCGGATTGATTCGAGCCAGCTCAATGACGAGTCCTGCTTGTACTTGTTGCAACGAGCCCAACAGATTTCATCGACACCGGCCATTCGTCATTTTGCAAAACGATTGATCGAAGCTGATTTGCCTGACGACCAAAAGATGGCGAAATTGTTGGCCTATTCGACCTTGGTCAATGCGTCGAGCAACGCCAAAGACGCGATCGCGACGATTGACGAAGCAAAGGCGTTTGCCGAAGCCAACGAATTGCCGACCGCAAATCTGTTGCTCAGCGAAGTCAATTTGCGATTGCAATCCGGTGATGGCGAAGGCTTCCAGAAGGCGATTGAAACACTGACGCAGCGTTACGGCAACGAGCCCGAAGTGATGGCTCAGCTGCAACAGATGCTGATTTCGATGGGGCTGATTCGTCCCGACGGCAGCCCGCGACGTGGACCCGCGCCCGGCGGTGTCGCTCCGGCAGGTGCCGAACCTGCGTCCGGCGGCATTTGGACTCCCGATGGCGGCGGCGCCGCAGCACCTCCGGCAGATCCAGCAGCCGGCGGTGGCGGTAGCAAGCTGTGGGTCCCCGGAATGGATTAACCGTGGCAATAAGGCTTCCAGCCTGTCATCGCATTTGTGGGATAGGCTTCCAGCCTGTCGTTGCATTTGTGGGATAGGCTTCCAGCCTGTCATTGCTTTAGTGGGATGGGCTTCCAGCCTGTCATCGCTTCGTGGGATAGGCTTCTAGCCTGTCATTGCATTTGAACACAGCGCCAAAAAAAACGCTCGTTCCCAGGCTCCTGCCTGGGAACGCACTGCGTCGCCTGCCTCGTCCTTGCACGCTCGCCAGACAGGTGCCTGCAATGCATTGGGTTCCCCGGCTGTAGCTTGGGAACCCGTGGTAGCGATTGCCAAAGAGGTGTGCTTTTTTCCTGTGTGATCTTCAACCGCTGAGATCCATCGCTGATGAACTCTTCTCGTTTGGAAACCGATGATGACTTTATGCGTCTTGCGCTCGGCTTGGCCGAACGAGGACGCGGATCGGTCGAACCCAATCCGATGGTCGGCTGTGTCATCGTCCGCGACAATCAAGTGATTGGTGAAGGCTATCATCAGCGTTTTGGCGGGCCACATGCCGAAGTCCACGCACTTCGCGACGCTGGCGACGCTCGCGGCGCGACTGCTTACGTGACGCTCGAACCCTGTTGTCACCACGGCAAAACCCCGCCCTGCTCGGACGCCTTGATCGCTGCCGGAATCAGCCGTGTTGTCGTAGCGATGGCCGATCCGTTTGAAAAGGTCGACGGTGGTGGGGTGGCACAACTGCAGCGTGCAGGAATCGAAACACGCGTCGGTGTGCTCGAACAAGAATCTCGCGAACTGAATGCGCCTTACTTAAAACGGTTGCAAACCGGCCGGCCGTACACGATTGCCAAATGGGCGATGACCGTGGATGGACGGATCGCAACCAGCACGGGGCAGAGCCAGTGGATTTCAAACGAGGTCTCGCGAGCTGATGTTCACGTTTTGCGTGGCCGCGTGGACGCGATCGCGGTGGGAATGGGGACCGTCATTGCTGATGACCCGATGTTGACTGCACGACCGGCCGGGGTTCGTACGGCAACGCGAGTTGTTTTCTGTGCCAATCGCTTGCCCACGCCCCAATCACGTCTGATACAATCGGCCAACGAAGTGCCCGTGCTGTTGATCGTCTCGCCGCTGATCGCTGCGGCGGATGTTGCCGAGCTGGAACAGCTTGGTGCAAGCGTTTACCGCTGCACGAGTTCAAGTCTCGTCGAAATGATCAATCAAGGCCTTGATTTTCTCGGCGGCCAGGGGATGACCAATGTGATGATTGAAGGTGGCGGTAAATTGATGGCGAGTTTTTTAACCGCCGATGCCATTGATCAATACGAAGTGTATGTCGGCGCCAAAGTGTTTGGCGGTCACTGCGCTTTAGGCCCGGTCGCAGGTGATGGGTTTGCCAGCGTCGCGGAGGCGGCGGCATTGCGATTAGAAAGTCTACAGCGTCTCGGAGACAATGATGTCAAACTCGTTTACCGCAGATTGCCACGTGATTGACCCTGATGGATGTCGTTCATTGAAAACGCCGTTTTTTGCCGTGAAAACAAACGATTCTGAAACAATTTTCGACTTTTGGAAAACTCGTCTTGACCAGAGTAAAAGCTAACCTCTATTCTTCGCCCATCACTGAGTGACACCCAGCGTGTCGCCCAGAGAATGGCATTAAGGAATCATGACGATTCTGCATTTGGTGACGAAATTATTTGTTGCTGCGGAACACGTCGAAGGCAAATTTACACGGATGTGAACTTGCGTCGGCGACTATGATTTTGCAATGTTGAGTTCGTCCAGTTGATACAAGGATGTATCTACTGTGTCGAACCCCCAATCCACCGGCTCCCGGAACTGAAGCGCGTTGTCCTCCGCCCCCCTAGGATTACGTACTTTCCGGGAGCTTTTTTTATGCGCCGACAGAATCCAAGTTGGCAGGGGGAAGACCGACTGAGGGAATCAGTCGTTTGAATCAGAGTTGATCCAGAAGTCGATAGCGATCCGGTTCGAGGGAAATGCCATCTGCTCGAGCAGCGACGAGTCCTTGTCGACATAACGGAACTCAGTCAGTTCCGAGGCCTGCAGGGTGATCTCTGCGGCGTTACTGACTTTGCAAACAAAGAAGATATCGATCACCGCGACAATGATTCGGCCATAGTGATAATTGTTCGGGTGCGACATCAAGAAATCGTGGCTGGAAATTCTCAACCGAGTTTCTTCAAACACTTCTCTGGCCAGCGCCTGTTCAATGGTTTCGCTGCGGTCGACAAATCCGCCTGGCAATCCCCATTTGCCCTGTTCTGGATCGCGAGCGCGTCGCACCAACAGCAATTGGTTCTGCTCGTTGGTGACCAATGCTCCGACCGCACCGCAGGGGCCAAAGAAATTTGCAAAACCGCACTCCGCACAGCGAAAGGGAATGCTGCCCAACTTGGCATTGGGCACGCCACAGTTGGGACAAAAGCGATGTGCGAATTCGATGGCAACTTCGGTCATTCGTTTTGGCTTTGCAGAATGATTTGGGCTTGGCAATGGAGCGGGTTATTCGGCGTCGGATTCGGTCACAGGCAGATCAAACGTGCTGCCGGCATACTGCGCCGCTCGTAGAATACCGCAACTGTCAAACGATTTGCTTAGATGTTCTAACGCGTCAAGCGATTCGATCGCACCAAGCCCAAGTGATTCTGCCATTTCGGTGCTAAGTTTGCTGTGAAGTAGCAATCGATACTCGCTGCGAACGCGTTGGATCGAATCCGCAATTGCGATTGAATCGTCCCAAATTATAAAGCCATCTTCGGATTGCCCGAGCATTGACTGTTCGGCGAGTTCCTCGGCACTGCCCTCTTGGTCATCGTGCTCGAGTTCGTCGAGTTCTCGGTCGCTGCTGAGTCGCAACACAAGTCGATCACTTGGCGAATCATCGATTTGGCTCCACAGCACAATGGTGCCACCGGGTTGGGTGTGGGATGCCGCAGCGACAATCGCGCGGGCCAAATTCGCCCACGAGTTTTGTTGCTTCGTGTCTTCGAGCGTCGCGACCACCAAAGCGGCGGATGGCGGAAAATCATCATCGCTGTGGCGAGGCCGCTCGAACCAGCGGCGGGTTGCTTCAGGAGTACCCGCAAAGACGCTGCCGACATCGCCATCGGGATTGGCCGCCACGGCCAACATCACTTGGACCCCCAACATCCAGCCGACGTGAGTTTCGTTCGAGGTTTTCTTCTTCCCCGGAGGTTGATGTAGCGATTTCTGGTGCCGTAAACGAGTGTTCGAATCGGCCAGCATCGGATAGACGCCACTGAGTTCGTTATCGCCTACCGCATCGCCTGGCCGCGCCGCCAAAATGGGCAAGACGAGATCGGCATCAGCAAGAAAACGGTTCAAATAGATCGGATCAGCGTCAATGTCAGCTCCCAGATAACGCAGCAGGTCACGTTTTTGGGAATCATGCCGAATCACATGCGCGATCGTTTCGAATTCGCTTTCGAGTTGTTGGTAGACTTCATCGCCGGTTTCATCCCACAATACAATGTCGATCGTTTCCGCATCCGCTTCTTCGATCTCCAGCAGCACGCCACGAATGACATTGCACAGATCAGGCACGTTCGGGTCGACCGCTAACGCGATTCGGTCGCCTGGGGCGATTGCCGCGGTCAAAGGCGGGAAATCGGCGGGGGCGCGAAGTGCGTTGCGAGTCGCCTTGGCGACATCGCCCACCCGCTGATGAAAGCCTGTTTCGTATTGCCATATTTCATTGGCAGCGATTTTGTCGGCGACCTGGGCGGCGTTGGTTGATGGATTCAATGCAGCGTACTCTGCCAGCGGGGGATTGCGATGGGCAACCCAATGGTTGCCCCAAAGGATTCAACAGCGACCGTTTCGCCGCGTGCTGAGCTTGTATTCTCTTGAAAACCGCGTCGCTGGCCAGCACCCAACGATGGTCGGGGAAAAACAGCAATCGCATGGCTGGCTCTCGCGGTCGCTCGATATAAACGACCTTCGCCGTCTCGATACGGTCGCAGCTGCGATTGTGACCAACCGCTCCGTTTTCGTAATCTAAGCGAATCGACCGTTTCCCCTTGCGGCTGTCCACCCCATCACAGCTTGGAAAAAAATAGAGGATCACTATGAAGCGAATTCTTCTTGGTCTGTCGCTTCTTGGCGGATCGCTGTTTGCCAGTTTGATCGCGGGATGTGATTCGGCTGACGATGTCGTAGTCGCATCTTCGACCGAGAACACGTCCACCGCCTCGGTTCGCACGGTCGCATTTCGAGAAATGAAGCCTCGTGATTATTTACAAGCAATCTTTTCCCGCTATCACGCCGCTGGTTCCTACCGCGACGAGGGGCTCGTTCGGCTGACGATGCCTCCGACCGCCAGCAGCTCATCCGAAACCAAGGTCGCTCCGCTGAGCGTGTGGACGAACCACGATACGGTTTATTTGCAAGCATACGACACGCGGTTGTGGTCCGATTCCGAAGGGTTAACGGCGTGGATTGTGGACCCGTCGACTCGAAATTTTGATTCTCAGGTTTTACGAGCACCGCCGATCGGTCGTCGCCCTGAATTAAAACAATTGCTGATCGATCCGATTTTGGTCGAACAAGTCGCCGCAGGATTGGCGGGGCCGCCGCCTCAATTGGAATGGTTGTTCGCCGAAGAGCCGATGAAACAGCTGTTTCTCGATGAGCACACGTTTGCCTTTGGCCAGCAGAAAACAATCGAGCAAACGCAATGTCAAGAAATTCAAGTCGCCGCGGGAGAGCAGCAGTACGGTTTTTGGGTCGATATCCACAGCGGTTTGATCCGGCAAGTTGATTTGCCGTCGATCCCTGCTTCGCCCAACGCGAATCCAGAGTCTCCTCCGATTCGCTTAACGCTGGAACTGCGTGGAGCATCCTTTGATCGGCCCAACTCGACACCGAAAGCCGATTCATTGCCGGAAAACCCAAAGTTTGTCGGCCACTTTGTGCCGCTGCCTCCATCGCCACCCCCAGCGATCCTGGGCACCCGAATCGATCGTGTTGACATGACCACATCGGATCGCAAACCGTTTCAGTTTTCGGGTAGCCGCTCCGAAGCAAAAACGGCGGTGACGGCAATGGTCTGTTTTGCCGATGACGTGAATGCACTGAATTCCGCGGTGGTGCTGCAGCAGTGGAGCGAGCAGTTACCCGCGTCCTTGGCGGACCAGACTCGCGTCGTGCTGCTATTGCATGATGCGGTCGCGCTACGCGACGAAGTCAAACAGCTGTTGCGGCAATCGATCACGCTGCCGCTGATTTGGGATCCCAAAAACGAATTAGCTAGCACACTTGCGATTCCACCGGGCACCTTGTTGCTTGTCGATTCCTCTGCACGCATTGTCTGGATTCAACCGAGTGTGACGCCACAATCGCTTCCGGCGCTTGGGGCGATCATCAGCGATATCGCGGGCGGGGTGGATGTTCCGCAGCGAATGAGCGAGCAGCATGAACGCGACCAAGCGGCTTACCGCAGCGTTTTACGCGACGAATACAGCGATTTGGTTGCGAAAGGACTCGTTCGCACCTCTGCGAAATGACCTTGCTTCGAAATGCCGTCTGTCACGACAATCATCAGCCCCGCAGCCTCCTTGATTCTGGTGATTTTGACATGCAATCCGGTGACCCGAACGATCTTCCTAATCCTTTTGCACTGCATCTCAATGGATCCGTAAAGCGGTCGGGCAAATCGGGGTCGGGGGGGCACGCATTCAAGGCTTCGCTAAAGTTTTTCTTAATCGTTGCGGTCCTGTTCGGCGGGACTTTGGCGGTGGGGCGATACAGCAAACAGTGGATCGTCTCACATTTGATGCGTGGTTTCGAAGATCTTGGTGTTTCTGAAAAACAGCAGCGGTTGGTCCAAATCTCTGAACTTGGTTCGCCTGCGATCGGGTTGATGGTTCGATCATTGAACGACGAATCGCCCGACGTTGCTCGGACCGCGTACGAATTGCTACGCGAGTCACAAAATTCGTGGACTTCGCTCGATTGGGATACCGCCCGGCAGTATCACCGAACGATGGTGACATCGATGGATTCGATCGCCGCAGCGCTGCCCGAGGACCGCACTGGTTGGACCACGGGGCTACTGCAACAAACGATCATGGAATCGGTTCAGAAAGACGACGTCGAATCAAAAACACTTTACAACATGGCCACCACCACGTTGTCCAAAATGTCGCTTACCGATGGTGCGGTGCCAGGGGCAATCGAAAACGACTCGTTGGTGCCGGGGCAACCGGTTCGCTTGGCAGTTCGCACCAAACCGCTGCCGGTTGCCGACGCAGATGCGTTAGACAGTTGGACCGATTGGCCGCTCGCAGAACCGGCCATTATTTCGTCCGGCAGTTCAGGGCAAAACGATCCGGGAAACACGTCATCCAATTCGGCAAGTCCATCGGCCGCCGATTCGGAGCCCAGCGACGGTGAACCCTCGGCATCGGTTTATCGCTCCTCAGCCACCTTGCTGAAACCTGTCTCGCCCAGCGAAACCGTCGAATTGTCCGACGTCCATGACGCTGCGACGCCGTCGCAATCGGTTGCGTCCGCTCCGTCAACGAGCCCCTCCACCGCTGACGCCCGACCAGCAACGGCGCCCGCCGAGGTGATGCCGACGAGTTATTTAACGCAGTCGCCGCTGGAAACATACGCGACCGAGTCGGTCATCTATTGGTTGGCCAGCGACGAAGCGATGCTGCGTGAACGGGCCAAAAGCGAACTGGTTCGTCGTGGTTTTTCGCAGCGTCAACTTCAAATCGCCACGCATGTGGTCTCGTCCGATGTGGGCTCGCGTCTCGAGTTAGTGGATACGATTTCGCGATCCAATATCGATGACCCACGGCCTTGGTTGACCATGCTTCTAAACGATGACAATCGCGAGGTACGTTTGCGAACCATTTCGGTGATCGCCACGATGAAGGATCCGGCGATGAACCAGAAACTGCGATCACGACTGGCCGACGAGCGTGATCCGGTCGTCACCTCCAAAATTCGCAGCGCATTGCAGCTACGGTAGCGGGGTGCCACTTTTTCACTCGCGCGGAATAAAGGCTTCTGCAAGTTCGCTTCGTGCTGAGGGACGCAAAGCAAATCGGACATGATTGCCGAGGCATTCACGAACGGGTTGCCGGAGGGTCGAGCGATCACGGCCCCCAAAAAACAAAGACACGATTGTTTTGGCCGTGTAGACTGGGGAACCGAAAACCGATGTTTCCTCGTACGAGTCTCGTTCTCATGCTGCTGCTGCTCTCTCGTGATCGTGTTGTTCTCGCCGTTTTGATGATCCTCGGAAGTCTCCTCACTGCCAACGTCGGCTTGACGCAGACCGCCGAGATGCGGCGGGCAATGAAACAGCAGCAAGAATTTCAGAAACGTTTGCAGCAACAACGCAAAGCGGCCGCCGAGAACTCGCCCACCTTGCCTACCGATCCCCAATTGATGGAGCTGCACAAAGAGTTCATTTCGCGGGCCGAGAAGTTAGCGGCCGACTATGAGAAGAAGAATCAAACCGCCGAGGCTCGCCAAGTTTACGAAGCGATCGTGCGACTGGTCCCTAAATACCAACCGGCCGAAGAAGGACTCAGCCGGATGATTGCCGCCCAATCGGTGCAGGACCGCAAACTGACAGAAGTGTTCGCCAATCGAGGTTGGCAAGACTCGGGTGTCACGCTGGTTCAGGGGATGCCCGTCCATATGGAAGTCAAAGGAGGATGGAAGGTCGTGCTCGAAACCGATGCCAAAGGGGTGGTCATCCCCAACGAAATCAAACCCAAAAGCAGCGACATCAAACTGGGGACGTTGATCGGTGTGATCGCGACGTCGCCGTCGGAATTGGATACTGAAAAGCCATTTGTAGTCGTCAGACAACTCGATTTTATCAACAAGAAAACAGGACGATTGTTTTTGAAAATGTTTGATATCGACCCCAGTGATAACGAAGGGAAAATCCACGTGTTGATTCAGAGCACCTTCCCGTGATCTTAGCGTGGCTTTCGCTTGTGGATCCCGAGTCCAAGCTGTTGTAAATGAGCGAGTACCTCTGGCCGATCCTCATAACGCTGGACCACGCGAGCGAGATTTTTTTTCCAGCTGGCGAAACTCGGCGGTCGGCCTTCTTGATAACACGACCATAGCCGCTCACTCAACTCGGTATTCAAATCGGAAGCCATCAGCGTGCAGATGGCTTCGTGCACCCGTTCTCGCTCGGTCAGTGCATAGTCGGCATCGCCCTCGGAAACCATATGCCAGTAACTGAGAAAGTCATTGCGTTGTCGGGGAGGAAGGTCGTGAACGATCTCATCGATCACATCCGCATCGGCAAGCGACCCGCGATCCAGTGGCGTCCATGCATCCGATCGGACTGCGATCTCGATGCCATCGTTGTCCAGGATGTGATCACTGAAGATCAACCAACCGTGTTTGCGGACCGCGTCCTGCAACGCATTCTGTACCGGCCGGCATGATGCTTCATAGCGGAGTAGCGATCCCGGATCGACTTTGATCAAGCAATCTGCAATGAATTTCGCGGTTCGTTCCCAACGAATCGCGTCGCTGCCGGAGCGTGCCTTGGATTCGTCCGATGACAACATGCCCAGCGCGGCATCAAGCGTTTTGTTCAAATGAACGCGATTGCCGTCGCATGGTGCGTTTACCAACACATTGGCGGCAAGCTGAACGGCGTCGATGGGTTGCAGCGACGGCGAGTGGATAAACCGAACCACGCAATCGGTGGCGGCGGAAACGACGCGGTGGTCGATCCAACATGATATTTCTTGGTCGCCATCCAACCGGAAATGCTGAAGCAGCAGTTCGCTTACCGAGCTCTCGGCGTGCTTAAGTGCCGATAACATCAGCTCGCTTAGGAAACGACTCATTCGTTGCCGTTCCTTCGTCGTCCGTCCCGCCGCGGTGTCACAATAAGCTTGTAGTCGCAGAGATTTTAGTGCGTTCGACGTCCCACTCTTGATTCTCGATTCGAGCCAGTCCAGATCAAGTAGGATCTGACGCGTGATCGCCAAACGCAACAGCGACGATTGCAAAAGCGGAGATTGTTCGTCAGCAATCTGGTTCACTAGCGATTGGGCGAGCTCTCGGTCGGCTGAATGCATCGAAATCTCAATGGCTTTGACACGCAAATCGTCCGGCAGATTACGAGTCATCGCAATTTCCATGACCACGTTGGCTCCTTGTCCGACGGGATGCCCGGCGAGCGAATCGATACAATGTTTGACATCCGGATGATCGGGCCGCAGTACCGCCAGCCGGCGAACCCATTGCTCGCGTTGGATGCGGCCAAACGGCTCGGTGCATGCGACACAGCAATGTCCCATCGTCTCGGAGCGTGGATCGTCATGGGATGCGATGGATGGCATCCCGGGCAAACACGATGAAGCTGGAACACTGACACGATCAGGAACCAAACGCTGAATCAGTCGCAGCACGAAGTCGTCCAAAACGTCACGGGATCGGGATTTCCAGTGCAAGAACGCAGGATCCAACCCCGCCAACGTCTCAATGCACAACCGTCTTACGTTCGGATCGCGACTCTGCTGCGTCAACCGCCAAAGTTGGTTGCGAATCGGAGCGATCATTCGAGACCATTCGATCATTGTGGATTCGTTTTGGTACGTGTTCCACTGAGCGTCACGCGAGACCACGGCAAGCTTGGCCAGCCGTAGCAAGATTTGGTGGAACGAATCGCCATGACGAAGCCAGTGTTTGGTCCGTTCGAGGCAAACGTTTCGGAAGCGTTCGCTTAGCACCGCGGCGTGATACAAAATGGCCGAGCGATGTTCGGATTGGATCGCGTGATCAAACAACGCAGCTTGAGCATCGACGTCGTCCATTTCCGCAACTTGCAGCGCGGCAAAAAATGTTGGAAACGCGGGGTCCGAAAAATGATATTCATCGATCATCGTGCAGCCGCGATCGAGCAGGCGACTTTCCAAAATTGCTGACTCCGAAATGCCAAACGAGGCGGTGGCACGTTGCAATTCGGTTTCGTGGAATTGGGCGTGTTCACGCTGGTGTCCGAATCGCCGGTTGTACGCAAATCGGCTCAGCGCTTGCAAATGCTGCTGTGTGATGACCCCCGATGCGTTCCCCGAAAAGTGGGGGCGTTTTTGCATCCATGCAACAAGTTGTGCGATTACCTTTGTCGATGACAACATGGCCTGAACTTGGTAGGCGTCTAGAAAGACATGCACCATTTGGCCCAGAAAAAGCGGGTGTTTGGCCAAGGTTTGCAATTCATCCGAGGCACGGACTTGATCGATGATCTGCTTGGCATCGCCGCGACGAGCGTGCGAGTTCCGATAGCGACTGCGAACTAGGTTGTTGGCCAATTGGATCATCGAATGCAGCGGCAGATCACCGATGTGATAAAAATCAACGTGCTCGCGGTCCCGTAACGATTGCGGCAATCCCGCCGGGCGTGATGTGATCAGTGTGATGAAATGGTCGGATTCGATTTCCAATTGTTCACGTACGTTGTCCCGTTGGGCGGCGGACACCTCGTCCCATCCATCGCACATTAATAGCACGCGGTTTCGATCATCCGAGGCGCCGCGAAGCCAGCACGCTGCCGCGTTTGAGTCGATGTTTTCGTTGCCAAGCGACGCAAAGAAAAATTGCAAAGGCGACAAGTCGGGGTGCTCGGCAATCGCTTGCGCATAGTCCTTTAGTTGGATGACGATGGGAATGTCAAATTCACCGATACCTGATTCCGCAATCGTGTGTGCCAACCACTGGATCAGCGTTGACTTTCCGCTGCCCGGGGCACCCACAATAACGCAGCGCTGAAGCGTGCGAGAAATGATGGTGCGTATGTCGCAGGTGGATCCGATTGTTGACGTCGATCGCGGGACCAAGGATCGCGGGACCATCGTATCGATGGTCCTTTGTGGATTCAGTGCGAAATGCGAAGCGGCCCTCGGCATCGCTTCGGACATGTTTTCCACATCGGCGTCGTCATCCTCTTCATCGCTTCGGTCTTCATGCAGTTCGAGTTCCACGAACATCTCGTCGATGGGCACCGGTTTGTCACCGGGTACGACCGATGGGATGTGGGTCCACGACTGTTTGCGATGCAGATGTTCGAACCATGTTTGAAGTCCATAGACACAGTGTTGTTCGCCCTCGGCGGCGCAATCGGCTTGCGCTGGTCGACCGGCTAGCGAAGGTAGCGGATCGCTGCGGTCGGCATCCCGTGTACTTGTGCTGCGTGTCGGGCAGGTGGATTCAGTGATTGATCGAAAGCTTGGTATTGTGGCGGGGCGACGGTAACGCTTGCGCAACCAATGCCGCGTAACGCTCCTCAGTTCATCTACGCTGACGTGGGGACGCTCCGAAAACTGTTCGCACCACATCTCCGCGACCGAATTGATTTCCCACCGACACCGTCGGGGAAGGATGCCCAACAGCACGGCAAGCGACTCGACCCGATGACGTAGATCAGCATCATCGTCGGGTCGCGACGACAAATCCCAATCCTGCGGTTGCCAAGGTGATCGTTCGGCGCTGCGATCGGGATCGCCAGCGACCTCGGCATTGGCCAGTAAAGCGAACGCTTTTTGCAGAGGTGCAGGAGCATCGATCATCTTTGCCTCCATGACTTATGATTTCAAAAGCAGCGTGGCTGAAAGGAAAATCTTGGCGACTCGTCCCTGTCGTCTGCATCGAACGGACCAGGAGTCGTCCCCCCAGATGTGTTTGTCTAATTTGTCTCATCTTGAAGCCATTCGTGCTGCCGATGTTCGCTCTTCGGAGCTGGCGAGGAGCAAAAGATCAGTTGCGACACGTCAATTGCGCAAGTTGGGCGCAGCGGCTGGGGAGGTTGTTCGGCAGGCATCGTCCCTTTGCTCCGGATATTACGGAGTTTTGGGCCCCTGTATTCGATTTTTCATTTGGGAACTTTTTCGTTGTTGGTAAGCTAGGAAGACTGGAACGCCAGCGAGAGGGCGGAGAATCGTTAATGGCGTTTAAGAGGAGTCCCTCGAAGCGTTAAAAACGCTTGAAACTAGCGAAAGCACCCGGATTCACGTGATTTGCAATCGATACGGTGTGGTTGTTAAATGGGGTAAGTCGTGACTTGAGGCGATGCCCCATCGGTCGGTATTTACTGACCCGCCTCAAGTCTGCGACTCGCCGAACGCTGCAGATTAGAATAATATCGATATTGCCGTGCGCAATATTGGCGCAAAGTGATCAGGTCGGTTGTCAATTTCAGTTTATTCCGCACACGAGCGAGTACCGTGAAATGCCCAAAGGCAGCATCAAAATCAGTCAGACACGAAAAGAACTCGGGCTCTCGCAACTTCAGCTTGCCGTTCAGGCCGGAGTGGCCGTTCGGACCCTGCAATTCGCAGAAGCGGGCAAGCGGCATCTGTCCGCAAAAATGCTACGTCGAATTGCCGATGCTTTGTCATTGCCCTATGAGGAAGTGATCAGCGATACGTCGCAGAAAGACGATCAATTCGACGCCTGGCCATGGTCGCTATCGCAATTCATCCAGAGTAAAACGGTGCCCAGTGACGAAGCGTTTTGTGAAAACGAAGCGGACGCTTGTGGTGTGATTCAGCGGATGCGAGACAGTTGGCGAATGCATCTTGATGGCTCGGATCCGACCGAAGATGACCGTTTGTTTGTCGCCGCCGACAAGAAGCTAAACGAACGATACGGCAGCTACGAGGATCGTTATTTGGCGGTGTGGCGTCGACATCCGCAATCGATTCTGTTAGCGGCGGCCGATGGAAAGCGATACGGCGCCAGCGTGGTATTGCCGGTGACCGATTCGGCTTACGAACGACTGCGTGATGGCGTCATCTCGTTCATGGATATCGGACCCGACGACATTTTGGACGAGAGCCAGAACTTGGTGCTTGATTCCGCAGTGGAATTCAAAGACGCCGGAGGCTCTGCATGGTACAAGGTGACCGACAGTCTCAGCTATGCGGTGTTCTGTCAAATCGCCATGTTGTCGATCGATCCGATGGCCGAAGATTTCCGCATGGTTTCCTTTGGTGCGAGTCCCATCAATATCCGTCGGCTCAAATCGATCGGGTTCCAAGAATGTGGCACCACAATGCCCGAATTCAATTTTCCAATCTGTGAATTCGCGCAGCAGCATAGTGACGAGTCGGACGACACCTATACCCGTGTCTCTACTACCTCGCACTACGCTCATCTGTTTCATCGTGTTGTCGGATCACGTTTTCGATCGGTGACGCGGCGGCGGGTGATCACCAATTCGTTGCGTGCGTTTCAGTGTATCGTCAAACCCGCAAGCGATGATCGTGCATATGATTCGGCCTGTTCGGTGGCGTGAGGATTCCCCCGGCGACGCGGTTCCATTTCGGTTTGCACTGCATCGAACCGGCATGTTGTTCCCAGAACCGAAAATAGCTTAGCTCGGTCTTACCCGGTTCGGGCTCGATCCATTCTCGCAATTGGTAATTCGTCCTGGTCGCATCCGCAGCCAGGTAGCCGGTGCGGCGGTTCCAATCATGCGATGACCACGACTCGAGCTCGTCTCGCACCTTTGGACACATGCGTGCGTGACCGCTTTGGATTAGCCATTCGCCATCGATCTGATCGGCGTAATCTTCGGTAACAATGCCGCGTCCATTTTCATGTTGTAGGGCAAGATGACAATTGGTTCCTACCACCGATGCGGCGACCTCGGTTGCGACTTTGTGAAACCGCGGATGTCCCGATTCAAATCGCTGCATGGCCGCAAAACAGGTGTGCCCAATCTCTGCCACGCCATAGCAGTGCAGGTATTCGATGTGGCATCCGTGTTGCCGCAGTTGCTCGGAAATGAATCGTTCCAACGACAACGGGAAATAGTAGCCGCCGGCGGCCCACAAAATGTGTTTGGGGACCTCCAATTGATTTCGTAGTGTTCGCAGCAGCAGATCGACACCGGCCAGGGGTTGTGCGGCCATCACCACCGTCCGCTTTTCCAACGCAGCAAGCCGCATGGCTCGAATGAACGTCGGGGGATGCAGGTAGGTATCGACAAACGGTGCAAATCCAGCTAACCCTAATGCCGCCGGATACGCGCTGACGATCAGCGATTCGGGGTGCAGCATTGTGGAAAGCTTGGGAAACGCAGCCAACAATTGGGCCAACCGATGGTTGTCGGATTGGCCCAGAATACGAAATCCGTACGGTTCCAGCGATGACGAACCTGCCGCATACGACAATTGGTTGGCGCCGAGATTCATACGAGTCGTTTGACGTGATCGGATCATCGTCGTTTCCCATACAGAATTTCAAACGGAGGTTCCGCGACGAGTCCCGACAACCGATCTTCGCGAACGAGCGTGCCTTTGACATCCCACGTCGACAAATCGAACCACTCGCGAAAGAACTTCATCAGAAAGAAGGGTTGCCAGATTTTGGTTTGGATCCAAGTGTCGTCATAGGAAAAAAGTCCTT
The DNA here is from genome assembly GCF_000346295.1 of Rhodopirellula maiorica SM1. Lineage (GTDB taxonomy): Bacteria > Planctomycetota > Planctomycetia > Pirellulales > Pirellulaceae > Novipirellula > Novipirellula maiorica. Next base: position 17,805 of record NZ_ANOG01000253.1, read on the forward strand.
CGGTCCATTCACGTTCTTCATGCGTCCATGCCTGACGCCACTGAAAGTCTTCGCGAGCGATGCTTTGGATTCGGCGGGACGTGAACGAATCCCCCGGAATGACAAACGCCACGCTTCCACCGGGACGCATCAGCGACGCCATCTTCACCGCGGCGGCCTCGAGGTCCTCGATCGTATGAACGTGGTTCCAGTACCACGCGGCACTGATCAAGTCGACTGATTCATCGGCAGCATCGAAGTCAGCAAACGTCGAGCAGACGTAGCGAATGCTGGGATCTTCGTTTTGTGAATTGGCAATGTCGATCAAGTCTTCGGAGCTGTCGACACCGACGATTTGGTTCGCGAAAGGCTTTAGGATCTGAGTGGATTCGCCATGCCCACAAGCGATGTCCAGCGCCGTTTCGCATCGCTGTGGCACCAACTGCTGTAACGCGAGTTCGTGGCAGCGATGCACGGCATCGTAATACTCGCGTACACAGGTTACTGCGGACTTGTATTGGTCGTAATTGGTCCAGCGATACACGGTCATGGCAAACTTCCTTGGGACGCAAAAGGGTGAAGTAAAAAAGTGGAGGTGGGAATGTTGGCAATTGCCGCAGCGGAGCGTCGGTCCGCTGCGGTAGTTAGGAAAGCATCATTGGCGATTCGTAGCAGCTTGTTACGACCTCTTCCATCGGCAAGATGTCATCCAAATTGGCAAAGATGTCGCTACAGAACGATCGACGATTGGGATCAGCCGACATCATCATTGCGATGCTGTCGGTACCCAAGACTGGATGAATGAAATCCGAGCCTTCGATCACTTCGTATCCAATTCGCTGATAAAACGAAGTTAGTTTTTTGTCGGCGTTGATCAAATTCAGTCGCGAACCGATATGGACCTGGTCACGCCAAAATTCCCGTACCATCGTTCGCAGCGTCCTCATGGAGGAACAACCGCTTCGGTTGATCCGGAACTTGCACGTTGAAACAAGGCAATCGTGATACCGGGTCATCAAATGTGGTGAATACACCTCCGCACAATCGACTTCGCCATCGATCGGACGCATCGCCGTCATCGCGCCGATCGGCTGACCGTCATACAACATGCTGTAATGAAAACTGTACGAATCAAATGCGAACGATGACTCGCCGCCTCCTTCACGCCGAACTTGCATGACTTGCTCGTGGACTTGATTGTCAGTCCCGATATCACGCGAGATCGTTAGTCCGAGTGATTCGTCTTCGAACAGAAAACGGTAAGAATCGGCAACTGCCATTCCGCTAGATTGCATAACGAATCGATGCCTCCACTGCTCCTTCGCTTCCGACGTTGCCTGCACGATTGAAGCAACCTAGATGGAAAAGCCATCGACGAAGGAGCTGTCTCGATGGCCTTGCACTTCTTGGCCGGCGAGACATCGAGGGACAGCCAAGGGACATGGAGATGTCCCGGCGAAAAGACAGCCAGACGGACGTAGCGTGGGGGCAAAGAGGGCAGGCTGCGAGACGTTACCCTGTGAACAAATGGCAACTGGCGGTTGTCATGTGCGACCGAGCTTTCACCGCGAATGACGCGTTCGGGAATGATCCACTCTCAGCGAGCGACCAGAATCAAGCAATCGGCAAAAGAAGGTCCGCGTGCCAGCAAAAAAAAATGCAAAGCGTGGATGTCCTGTCACGTCGCTGTCTCAGGTCAACGTGCAGATCCCCATTCGCAGGCTCGAGCGTTCGCGAGCACCATGGGGTATAGAAACGAAAAAAGCCCGCATCGCTGCGGGCTCATTTCTCAGTACCCCCACAAGGGCTCGAACCTTGGACAAACGGATTAAGAGTCCGTTGCTCTACCAACTGAGCTATAGGGGCTTATTTGACGGGGAAACAATCGTTTCCGTCACATCAACGAGCCAATTTTAACAACTTCTTCGAGGCTCGCAATAACCGGTTGCACAATTTCCGAAGCGACCTCACTAGCCTTACTGGGGGCCCGGTAACGCACGCAAAATTCCTTCCGCTTTGGTCCACGTTTCCGCTTCTTCGCTCGCAGGATTGCTCCGCGCCGTGATTCCTCCGCCGACCGGAATCTGCCACTGGCCACCGGCGGCGGTGACGGTGCGAATCAGAATGTTAAATTCGGCATGCCCTGAACAACTGATGTATCCCATCGATCCACAATAAGGGCCGCGGCGGTCGGGTTCCAATTCCGCGATCGTTCGCATCGCTTCGATCTTGGGCGCCCCGGTCACACTGCCGCCGGGGAAACATGCCTTGAGTAAATCGATCACGTTGCAGTCGTCTCGCAGTGTTCCTTCGACAATCGAAACCAAATGTTGCACGAACTGATACCGTTCGACTTGGCACAGCTTACGGACTTGGACGCTGTCGTCGCGACAGACTCGCGAGAGATCGTTTCGCATCAGGTCGACGATCATGATGTTTTCGGCGCGGTCCTTCAAACTCCGCTGCAGTGACTCGGCAAGTCGCTGGTCTTCGGCCGCATCGCCAGTCCGGGGTACCGTGCCTTTGATTGGCCGTGTCTGTACGCTGCGGCCATCAAGCTTTAGGAACAATTCGGGCGAGCTGCTGAGTACTTCGAATCGGTCGCCGTGGTAGTAAACGCTATAAGGCGCGGGGTTGGCTACGCGAAGTCGGCGATATAGTTCCGCAGACGAGATCACTGCCGGGTGCAACAACCGCTGGGCGAGATTGACTTGGAACGAGTCGCCGCTGCGAATTCGGTTGACCACATCCGCGACTGCCGCGCGGAATTCTTGGCTACTGAAATTGCTGGTGACTTGGTCTCGATCGCAGGGATCGGCATGATCACACGGTGTGTTGGTTGGCACGCTATTTCTTAACGCCCGTTGAATTTGGTCCTCGATCTCGTCGGCCCGAACCGTCGCCCGGGCTACTGTCTGGGCCGTTGTCTGGTTTGCGGCTTGATCGGGGCGGTCTGGATCACGATCCAAGCCGGCATCCTCCGGGATACCTTGGCAAATCAGCCACGACGTCCCCTCGGCGTGGTCCATCGCAATCGTCCAATCGTACAATCCGAGCGACATCGCGGGTGTGGGCAAATCGTTGCGCCGCGACACCCCGACCTGCTCGAGCCATGTTGCCGCTTCATATCCGATCAATCCCGCGATGCCACCCTGCATCGGCGGCAGATTCTCAGCCCGGTTCGCGGGTAATTGGCGATACCAACGCTCCAGTACCGGCCAGGGATCGGGATCCCCCACCTCAGCCACCAGGGTTGCGATCGGGTCGGACATCAAAAATGAATAACGCGGCAGCGGAACGTCTTCATCGACCGGTGAAGTCGAATTTGGGACCGAATCAAACCACAGACAACCAGGCCGGCTGGCAAAATGCGAAAAAACACGCTCGATCGAAAAATCGTCCGAGAGCCGGCGAATGACAGGGAGAAAGGGAGTCGAGCGAGTCATGCTGCTAAGGCTAACAGGAAGATTGTGTTTCTCTAGGTGGCTTGATGTCGAAAAAAACGAGGGTCCGAATGACCAGGGATTGGGACTTAATTGGTTTGTAGCTATCTTGGATCCTGTGGTGGTCGAGCTCTGTGCGACGATCACGCTGCGTGGGTCTCGATTCGTATCGTTCCCGGTTCGGATTCGCAAAACTTTTACCGATTAGCAGTTCGATGCCATTCACCGTGACTCATATTGCCGCAGCGGTTCCGATTGCTTGGCTATGTCGATGGCGATTGCCTTTTTCAGCATTGGCAATCGGGTGTGCGATCCCCGACATCGCGGCGTTCTATCCCGCTTGGATCGACTATCGAGCCACTCATTCGATCGCGGGAATTTTGACGCACTGTTTGCCAATCGGAGTCGTGTTCTATTATCTGTACCAATCGCTGTTGAAACGGCCACTTGCAGATTTGTTGCCCAAACGGCTCTCGGAGCGACTGTGGCCGTGGCTGGACAAGCCGATTGATTTTTCGGTCCCCGCTATCATCGCTGTCATCTTATGTGTCATGTTTGGCGCCGGAACGCACGTGTTGTGGGACTCGTTTACGCATGGGGGGCGGTGGGGTGTCCAACAATTTCCTATTTTGAAAACCACTGCGATCTCGCTTAGCGACCGCGCGATCTCGTGGTATTCGGTGCTGCAACACCTCAGCTCGGTCGTGTTTCTGCCACCGATGTTAGTGGGGTTCTACATCTGGATTTCACGTCAGCCTCGAGACCCCAACCAACGCTGTCATTTTCAATTGCCGCGATCGGTGACATGGCCCGTCCTGGGGCTGATGATGCTGACGATGGGAGTTCATCTCGTCTGGACTCGGCTAAAGAATCCGTCGGATTCGCTGCTGGGCGTTGCCGCCCACTGTATCAAACAAAGTGGCGCGCTGATGATGATCATCGTGCTGCTGTACTGCATCGCAATGCATTTGATTTGGGCACTGCAAAGCGACGAAGAGCAGTCGGCGGCGAGCGAAACGTAGGGCGATTGCCCAAGGCCATCGACTCCGTCAGCCATTGGGTAATGTTCACGTCGTGGAATTCGCCAGAATTCCCCTTGTAGTGGAATTCGCCAGAATTCCCGTCATTGCTGTTGAAGCAGCCGAAACGCTGGTGAAGTCCCACTACGAGAGTCGATGGCACTAAACGGGGGGCGTTTGTAGCGGTGCGGCGCAAGCCGCCCGGTCTAAACCGAACGTTTTACTCGCCTCAACCGGACGGCTCGCGCCGTGCCGCTACCAAAGGATATGTTCCTAACGAATTATCTCGCTCCTTCGCGGATCAACTTGATCAATTCTTCGGTGTTCATGCGAGCAGCGCGATCGGTACCATCGAGAACGCCGGCAACCAATTCACGTTTGTCCGCGTGCAGTTGCAAGATTTGTTCTTCGATCGTTCCTTCGGCGACCAATCGATAGACGGTCACCGGTTTTTGTTGTCCGATACGATGTGCCCGGTCGGTCGCTTGATCTTCCACCGCTGGATTCCACCAGGGGTCTAAGTGGATCACGTAGTCGGCTGAGGTCAGGTTGAGTCCCGTTCCCCCGGCTTTCAGTGAGATCAAGAACAATTCGCCTTCGCCATTTTGGAACGCATCGACGCGTCGTTGTCGTTCCGATGCCGGAGTGGCACCATCGAGGTATTGATACTCGATTCCTTGCGCATCGAGTGCTTCGCGAATCACACCGAGATGCTTGACGAATTGGCTAAATACCAACGCTCGGTGTTCACCTTCGCGAAGCTCTTCGACCAAATTCATCAGCAAATCGAGTTTCGCCGAGCCTTTCTTCCACGTTGGATCAACCAACCGCGGATGGCAGGCCAATTGCCGCAGTCGGGTCAACCACGCCAGCGTGCGAATACGTTGTTGGCCCGCTTGCGAAGCGTCGGCGGATTCGCCGCTCAGTTCCGCCAGTGCCGCAATTCGCACGTCTTCGTAGCGTTTGCGTTCGGCTTTGCTCAATTCGGCATGCAACGTGATCTCGGTTCTCGCAGGTAGTTCTTTGAGCACCTTGTCTTTGGTTCGTCGCAGGATGAACGGGCGGACCAAACGCGCCAACGATTGGCGTTGTTTGTCATCTTTGTGGCGTTCAATCGGATCGGCAAAACGATTGCGGAAACGGTCCCATGATCCCAGCAGTCCAGGGGACAGCGTTCGAAACAGACTCCACAATTCGCCAAGATGATTTTCCAGCGGAGTACCCGACAGCCCGATTCGCCAATCCGCGTTGATCAAGCGAATCGCTTGTGACGTTTTGGTTTGCGAGTTCTTGATGAACTGAGCTTCATCGAGAATCAGCGTGCTCCAGTCACGAGTCGCAAATTTCTTTGCATCCCGCTGAACCAATTGGTAACTGACGATGACCAAGTCGCCGGGACCTACCGAATCAATCAATTGTTGGCGATCCGAATCACGGTAGAGATGCGATTTCAGCGACGGCGTAAACCGTTCGGTTTCACGCACCCAGTTGTCTCCAACGCTGGTAGGCGCAATCACGAGTGAAGGCCCTAATTTGGCGCGATCCAACAACACGCCCAGCGTTTGTACCGTTTTTCCCAAACCCATGTCATCGGCCAGCACGCCGCCGACGCCCCACTTGCTCAACCGGGCCAACCAGCGGTAGCCATCCAATTGGTAGTCGCGGAGTTCGGCGTCGAGCCCTTCGGGTTTTTCGGGTGACCAGTCGGCTAGCGATTCGAGCCGTTTGACTGATTCGTGCCAACGCGCGGTGGCTTCGAGCACGACATCGTCGCTGATCAATTCTTGAACCGCCGGCATCGCGGCGTCGGCGATCTTCATCGAATCGCGATCGCTGACGACGACGTCGCCAAGTTGCTGTAATCGACGGCGGAACGATTCGCTGATCTTAGCGAACTCGCGATCGCCCACTCGTACGAGCGCACGGTCTTCGCGAACCGCGGCCAACAAATCGGCTAACGAGATGTCTTGTCCATCGATCGTCACCGATCCGGTCAATCCGAACCAATCTCGTTTATCATCGATTTGCACGCGAAGAGCCGAGGGGGTCAATTCGCCGCGGACTCGAATGGATTGACCTTCAGGCCAAATGATCCGCGGCGCATCGCCGCCACCGTCGTACAGACGACCGAGCAGATCGAGCGCCGCTTCGTCGCTTTCGGCAACCCAGCGATAATTTGCATCCGCACTCAATTTGTTGAACTCAAATCGCTCGACCACCGAATCGGCGCGTTGTTTTTCGTTCTCCAGGTCACGCTGAAGCCGAATGGGACCTTCGTCGGTCAAACATGGCACGATTTCGGGCGACGCCCCCGGTGCCAGGACTTCGCGGAAGCGATCATCGTGAATGGCAAGCGAAATCAACAGTCCGGCGCCGGGCCGCGGCCGCAACTCAAAGACCAACTCGCCCGTGATCGGGGTGATCGGTCCAGCCAGCTCGGCAGGCAAGTTGACCCGGACCAGCGAATCGACGGCGGCGCATCCGACCGCCAATCGGGCGGCGGATTCCGCATCCAAAACGGCGTCTTGCAAATCACTCTTCAATAGAAATTGGATGACTCGCGTCGCTCGCGGATCACGCAGCGTGCAAACGATCAAACGGTTGTGTTTGCGATCGGCCAAAATCACCAGCGGCTCGACGGGGCTGCTGTGTCCCATCACCACATCACATTGTTTGATATCGATGTTGAAACCCGACACGTGCAGCACGGGGCGGAAATGGGTCGCCGAAACCGTTGTGTCGTGGTTGTCTTCGTGCTGTTCCTCTTCTTCCTCCAAATCGCGTTCGACAGGCTCGAGTGTCAAACTCAATTCCGCAGAATAAACATCCAAATCGCTTGCGTCCCCATCGGCCCAGCCGACGTTGGGATGACCGACGAGCGATTGAAGTGCTTGGAATTCGGCGTAGTGGTCCTCGTCAAAGCTATAGCTTCGCGAAGCCACCAATGCGGCGATCTTGCCGTCGATCGGAAACGCAGTGAAGTCGCGTTTGAGCAACTCGAAACCGCGAATTTCTTTGCCCTTGGTCCAACCTTTTTTGTTTTTTCGTGGCTTCTGTTCGTAAGGCGTAATCGAAAGCGGAGCGTAATAGCGAGAGCGTGAAAAACCGATTCGCCATTGCAACCGTGTCTCGTCGTCGGTGGTTTCCGCCGGTCGACTCGACTCTTCGGCGAGCGTCAGAATGTTGTCGACGAGGTCACGGCCAATACTGACCGAATCGACTTCTAATTCACCAAGGAAATTCAGCACCTCGCCGATGCTGCGGCGGCCTAGCTGTTCTTGTAACCACCATGCGGTTGAAAGCGTATGCGAGCATTGGTCGTGAGTCTTGAATTGGGCGCATTCGCAGGTCGCAATCGCTTTGAGCGATGTGCTGTCGGGGGAAGGAGAGAAATCCTCGTCCTCTTCGTCCTGTTCTGCTTGGACGTCAATGGCAGCCGCTGCGGTGGGTTGGCGATTCCCCTTGACTTTGAACTCAAACTTCAGCTGTCGACCTTCGCGGCTGAGTGTGGGCGAATCGACCGTCAACATTGCCGCACGTTTGTCCAATGATTCATCGTGCTCATTCACCAAACGCTCAATCGCTTCGCCGACGAGAAGTCCAAACGCTGCAATCGCGTCGTCGGACATCAAATCCATATTTTGCCTTCCATTGTCGCGTGAATCTCGATGAACCAAAGGGCTACCATTGTATCGACGCAGTACGGGGGTGTGAGTTGGGGACCAGGGGGAAAAGGGACTGTGTCGACGGCTGAAAACAATCATCCTGCATCACGGGCACTCGGCCTGACACGTGATTCAGCCATTTGCGACCCGTCATGTCCACTGCCTCGGGGCTCCCGCCGTGGGCCAATCCGAGATTCTAACCGCACCCTGCTTTGAAAACATGGTGTCTTTGCTCGATTCTTTTTCTCGCTACAGTGTAGGGTTGGCTCATGTGAGCTTGATCTTCCCTACTCGTACCTTGCAGGTGTATTTCATGCCCAAATTGACGGTTCAAGGCGTCGGTGAATTTGATGTCCGTGCTGGAAAAAGACTCGTAAAAGCGTTGATTGAAGACGCGGGAACCGACCAACTGCACGCTTGCGGCGGCCAAGCACGGTGCACGACATGCCGAGTAAAATTTGTTGAGGGCGAACCCAAGAACATCACCGAAGCCGAAAAAGAAACATTAAAAGTTCGCGAAGTCAAAGAGTCTGGCGTCCGTCTGAGCTGCCAAATCGCCTGTGACCATGACATGACCGTCGAACTGATCAGCCGACTTGAAGGCAGCGGTCGCAAAGACCAAGGATCGCCAGTGGCGGACGAAATCGAACCCGCTCCGGAATGGACCACGCGGTAATACAGGATCGGATCAACAGGCGAACCAATCCGTCAGTACGCGATCCATCCAACAATTGCGTTGTCGGTCGATGAACCCCACGTGCCCTCCGTGCCTTGAAACCACGCGTTTCACTTTGGGACCCCAGTGATGTTTAGCGTCGGCAAAACAATCCACGGGGACCACCGGGTCGTCTTCGGCGGCCAATACCAACGTGGGGACCGCCACCGTTTCGATGTGATGGGCGGCCGACGATTTTTCGTAGTAGTCCAGCGCGTCTGCGAAACCACTTAGCGGGGCGGTGAATTGATCATCCAATTCACGCAGCGTGCGGGGGCGCTTCGAGGCAATGCTTGCTGCGAAATCGCTACGGGCTCGTACGCCGGGGGGGATGCGCGACATCAATTGGCGGATGAAGTAATAGTTGTAAGGCCGCAGAATCCGCCGCTGCATATTCTCGCTGCAACGTGCTAGATCTAGCGGCGGACAAATCGCGGCAATGCGATCAAGTTTGTCAAACCAATCGGGCTGCGGATCCGCTCCGGCGCCAATCCGGCCGACCGCTCGCAGAATTTGATTCCCACCCAACGAGACGGCTGCGACCCCCAAGCGACTGTCAGGGGCCAAATTCGAAATTGCCCCAAGTGCCGCAATCAAATCATCGCTTCGCCCCGCATGCGTTAATTGTTTAACCAGTCCAAACGCGTCGCCACAACCACGCATGTCGATGCGGAAAACACGCACACCTTGTTCGTGGAATCGCTTTGCCAAGCGAATCATGTAGGGGGCGGGCATGGCATCCCGACAACCCGTGCACCAACAACATCGACAACCCATCATCCCGCCAATCGCCCGGTCGAGTCTCGTGCAGCACCACGGCGTCGCCATCGGCAAGCGTCACCGTATGCTTTTCAGTCGTTAAACCCAACTTGCCCGGCGGCGTGACCGTCGCGAGGGTTTGCAGATGTCCACCTCGCAGCAAGCGATGTTGTTGAAAAGCAGGTGGCTGAAATGAAATCATAATTCGCTATAA
>NZ_ANOG01000254.1 GCF_000346295.1 Rhodopirellula maiorica SM1
GCTACGGCGACCAACTGCATTACGAAGTGGTCGCGTCGAATCTGCGTCCGGAACTGAACAAACCATATTACGTGGCCGCCAGCGTTAAGCTCGATGACACCTCGGAACAGGGGATCACGTTCTACATGCGTGATCTAACGGACAAAGATGCCAAATTGCAGGTGGCACACGCGAAACATACGGTCGTCAAGGGAATTCGCCCTGAGAATGATCTGACGATTGGCGATCGATTTGGCCAACACCAATGGGACGGTTTGATCGACAACATCCGTATCGAAGCCAAGGCTCGCGATCTGACGAAAGTCGCCCAGGCAGATTCGGTCGAAGGGCTGCCGAACTACGTGATCGATTGGCAATTTGAAAACAAAGACAGCATCGGATTTGATTCGTCCGGAAACAAACACCATGCTTGGGCGAGCATCAAAAACTCGAGCGTGGCTCCGCCGAGTCAACGAGCCCGCGTGGCACTGGTGCACGCGTTGCTAAACTCGAACGAATTTATTTATGTCGATTAGAAAACTAAGGTAGTGGTTTATTTGATGTCCCGAGCGGGCAGCGGGTCGACCTGCGTTTCGCGACTTGGCGTAATGATCGCGGAGCGATCAACGACGATGAAAACCAAAAAGAGGAATAACCAATGACATCAACTTACTCGCGACGCGAAATGCTGCTGCAAAGCGGGACCGGATTCGGAGCCCTTGCACTGGCGGGGATGCTGCAGGGTGTCGGTTCGGCATCCGAGTCACCGGCGTCGCCATTGATGTCCAAATTGACACATCACCCGGCGCGGGCCAAGAGCGTCATCTTCTTGTTTATGGAGGGGGGGCCGAGCCACATCGACACGTTTGACCCCAAGCCCGCGATCCAAAAGTTGGCCGGTAAACCGCTGCCCGATTCATTTGGTCGTGTGATTACGGCGATGGGTGAATTCGATTCGCCGGTGCTGGAGTCCAAACGGAAGTGGAAGCAGCATGGTGAGAGCGGGCTGTGGATTTCCGACTGGCTGCCGCACATGGCGACGCGAGCGGATGATTTGGCGGTGATCCGGTCGTGCTGGACCAACGGAATCAATCATTCCGGTGGTGTCTGCCAAATGAACACCGGAACTCAATTTGCCGGCCGTCCGTCGCTGGGCAGCTGGGTCACGTATGGACTGGGAACGCAGAACCAGAATCTGCCGGCCTTTGTCGTGATGCAGGACAAGGGAACGGTGGTCAACGGCCCGCGAAACTGGGGGACCGGTTTCATGCCAGCGATCTACCAGGGAACCAAGATGCAAATCGAAGGCACTCCGTTTGCCAACTTGAACGCACCGAAACATGTTAACCCGCATCAACAACGAATCGCGTTGGATTATCTGGCGGCAGTCAACCAACGCCACATGCAAACGCGTCGCGACAACAGCGAATTGGAAGCACGGATTCGCAGCTACGAGTTAGCGTACAAGATGCAAAGCCACGCGCCCGAGGCGGTCGATTTGTCACAAGAAACGGCCGAGACCAAAGCGTTATACGGAATGGACGAAAAAGAAACGTCCGAGTTTGGCCGCAATTGTTTATTAGCCAGACGCATGGTCGAACGCGGTGTTCGTTTCATCCAGCTGTACCATGGTGCGGGTAGCAAATGGGACGCGCACAGCAACATCGAATCGAACCATACCAAGATGTGCCGCGGAATGGACAAGCCCGTAGCCGGTTTGTTGACTGATTTGTCGCGTCGTGGGCTACTCGACGAAACCTTGGTCGTTTGGGGAGGCGAATTTGGACGCACGCCGATGAGCGAGCAGGGCAACGGACGCGATCACAACCCCACCGGATTCACGATGGTGATGGCAGGGGGCGGCGTGAAAGCGGGACAAGCCTTCGGCGCTACAGACGAAGTTGGATTACACGCGGTCGAGGACCGAGTGCACGTGCATGATCTGCACAGCACCATTTTGTATCTGATGGGCGTCGACCATCGCAAGCTAATCTACGTCAACAAAGGCCGCCCCGAAAGAATCGACGAGAACGAAGGGCATGTCTACAAGAAAGTGATCGCGTAAGCCAACGCAAGTCCCCTCGCCCGAGCGCAGCTGGGGAGAGGTCGAACGAGCCCTATAGGCTTCGTTCGGGTGAGGGCCGACCGCGCACACTCGATGCAGCGTTCGTCTTGGCTTGCTCGACTTCTTCCAAACGATGTTTGGGAGAGGTGACATGCCGCGAGGCTCTGCCGCATCCCTCTGCCGTCACCGCTGTCGGTTGCTGCGGTCTAGCTGGATTCCGAGTGGCATTGTTTCCGTTTTGACGCTGAAGTTGACATCCCGTTGTGGGAATGGAATGCTGATGTTCGCGGCACGGAATGCTTCGATGATCGCTGTATTGACTTCGTGCGTGACTCCAACTCGCCGATCAAGGGTGGCGAGATAAAAGCGAACCGCAAAATTCAACGAGCTATCGCCGAAGGATTCAAAGTTGATTAGGGGCGCCGGGTCATCCATCACGTCGGGATGCTCACTGACCACTCGTTCCAAAATCTCACGGACTTGGTTGGGATCGGCGTCGTAATCGACCCCCACTTCGATCGACAGACGATTGATCACGTTGGTCAATGACCAATTTAGAATCTTGCCCGTGATCAAATCCTTGTTGGGCACGACCAACTCTTTCCGCTCCCAACTGGTCACCGTCGTTGCCCTCATCTGAATCCGCGATACGACTCCGGTGGTGTCGTCGATCGTGACGATGTCTCCAACACGAACGGGACGCTCGAGCAACAGGATGATGCCCGAGACGAAATTCGCCACAATCTCTTGCAGACCAAAACCAAGACCGACCGATGCTGCGGCTAACAGCCAACCGAGCTGGGTCCATGGCACGCTGAGAATATTTAAGACCACAAAAGCGCCGACCACCGTTAACGTGTAACGCAAAATCGTGGTCAATGCATAGCGTGCACCACTATCGAGCGAGGTTTTTCGTAGCACAAAGAGTTCAAGTAATCCTGGTAAATTCCGGGCCGAATAGACCAACACCACCACGACGCCGATCGAATACAGCAAGTCGCGAAGGGTGACGGGTTCAATGTCCATGTTCTCGCCGACAGAGACTCGCCAAAGTACGATGCGATCAAAGATTTCGATCGCTGGCAATACATTGCTCCAGATCAACGCAAGCCCGCTAATTGCGATCACCGTGGCCATCACGTACACCAATTGCCGTGTCTGACGATCGAGTTTGGGCAAATCCGCCTTGTCTTCTTCTTGAAGCTCGATGCCGATGTCGGTGGGCAATCCTTCGGCAGCAGACGCTTGCATCGCCGCGAGTTTTTTCTCTCGCAGCTCACGTGCTTGGCGTCTCGCTACGTCACGGTAGCGTAGGCTCAGCCAGCGGAACGCGAGCGCCATCACAAGCAACAACATCACCAGCATTAAGAACGACGTTTGCATCAACCTGCCCAAATTGAACGCCGTATCTAGGAAACCTGCGAGTGCTAGGCCAGCGAAAACGATTGGGAATCCGGTCAGAACGAGCCAGATCAAACGACGCCACCGGTACGCTTTGGAATCGGGATTGTCACGACGAACTTGGCTAAAGATCGGACTATTGACCGAAAAGATGACGTTATTGAAAGTGGCAGTCACCAAAAACAATGCGATCGTCGTCAATCGTGATGCGGTCGCGCGAATTTGTTCATCAGGATGCTCATAGAGTGACATCATTAAAAAGATCAGCGTACCGCCGAGCACGGTGTACCAACGCAGATGGAAACGTAGCATTTTGCGAATCGAGTCGTCCCAACCGAAATGAGCTTGAGCTAAGCCTTTGTCCCGACACACCTCTTTGATCAGTTCGCGAGATGCGACGAAAATGGCGGTGACGGCAAAGGCATTCCCCACTCCGGCCACGAAAGGATCCACTGCGAGGTTGCCAAGCAGCGACCAGGCAATAAAGCCAAAAAATGCAGGCCAAATACAAGCCAAAACTATCGAAAACAACAGCGAGGATGCGGTGCTGCTGAATTTCGTATCAGTCCGCAACGCGTCGTCACCGAACTCGCGTACCCAATGTCGCAATCGAGATCGATAGTACACCAACGTCAAAATGACTAGCACACCAATCAGCGATCGAAGCGGACGCGTCAGCAGGCTTCGTAGCAATTGATCGAACACTTTTTGCCAATTATCCACATCGACCAACCACGCCGCTGCGGGAGCGATAAATCGAAATTCGGAAGTCGAAAAAATGGGAGCACTGCGAATCCAAAAGACGTTTTGGTCAACGAAGTCGATGTACTCGTCAAGAGCGGAGCGTAATTGGTGTCGCTGCGTATCGGCAGTCAACATCGTATCGAGGAACGAGTTTTGCGTTTGAATAGTGGACGCCAATAGCTCTTTTCGTTTTCGCAGCAGCATCAGCTCGGGGTCGTTCTCGGGCGTATCCGACGGCATCGCAGCGATTTGCTGTTCGACCTTGGCCGCTTCGTCTTCCAATTCAAAAACGCTGATTTGGTGTTCTTGAATCTTTTCCTGCAAATCCGCTCGCGGTCGATACTTTGTCCGCAGTTCTTCAAAATCTCGGCGTTTGTTTCGCAGCATCAATCCCAATGCGTCGGTCAGTCCCACCGCCTCGAGCCGATCCTGTGAAACATCTAACGTGTTTTTGACCTCTTCGTAAACTTTTTGGATGTCGTTCAGCTGTGCCTGCGCTCGCGCGGATTCTCCGACTAATTTCTGTTGCCGCTCGGTGACTTCGATATTGCTTTGGGCCAACGGCTTGAGTGCTTCGGGTACTTGCTGCAGATCATCGCGTAGCGTTTGCATCGTATCGGCAACCTCACTGCGTTGGCGCTGAGTCAATGCGGACTGCATCGCATCAAGCTCGCTGCGAAGTTGAGCCGTTTTCCGTTCCGACAACTGACGTTGCAGCGGCAGTAGGTCACTGGTGGCGAGATAGGCCGACTGCTCCTTCTTGAGTTCCTCGATTTTCTTTTGCAATGCTTGACGCTTGGAACGCAATTGCGTCATCCGTGCTTGCGTTTGCGCTGCAGATTCGCCGCTTAACGCGGGAGCATTAATTTGTTCTGCGACTTGCTTGAGCTCTTTTTCTGCGGCGCTGATCTCGGTGGGGATTTCCGCAAGTCGCTTTTGTCGGCGAGCGGGCTCGGCGGTCAATCTGCCATCTTCAGCGGTCGCATTGTTAAGCGCGAGCTGGGTTTCAGCGATTTGTTGTTTGATCGATTCAACGGTTGAATCGGGATCAAGCGTCCATTTCACGACCTCTTTGCTGTCAAGCTCGGACCGGATCTCTTTCATCCGTGCAGGCGCTTCGGTCGCCATCGATTCGAACGTTTGGATGTTCTTATCGCTCACCTCGGCAGAACTTAGATTTTGCTTCGCTTGTTGGTACAAATCCTGGAGCGAAGTTTTTAATTCGGCATCCAGGCTGTCGTTGGCGGCCAGCGAAGCTTGCCCCGCCTCGATCGCTTTTGCATCGACGGTGTCGCTATTCTCCAACGGATTTTCGATGACCGTCGCATCAGGGGCACTCGTTTCCGACGTCTGCGCCAGCACGGGGCTGGTAAGTGAAACAGCGATCAAGCAAACGAAAAACGCAACAACGAAGCGGCTAAGGGCCAACGGAGCCGCCACAGAATCGCAATAAAGGCGGCCGTTTGCTCCACCACTGAATGGATATAGCATATTGGAAAGAACGAAGGTTGGCGTGTTGAAGAAGAGTCGCGAATACAAACTGTCATCGATACCGAGCAGACGTGCAACCTTGGTGCCAAAGAGTGCGAGAGAATTGTCGCAGATCCATCCGCGTCCCCGGTCGTTGTGGACCGCCCCTTTGGGATGGAAAATAGAAGATTGCCGTCGCCGATTTCCTTGGGCGGGTGGCATTTTTGGCAAGCAGCCTCGATGACGACTATCGCAGCGATTCTTGCTGCAGCGTGTGCCACAACCGCGTGATTTTGTCCGAGGCACGACGTAGTAACGGATCGGTTTTGCGGTTCAGTTCCACCTTTACCCTCAATCCGGCGGGCAGCACCTTGACGGCGTGCTGGTCCAACCGGATTCGCCCGACAAAATGAGGCTCCAACAATCTCAATTTATGCTCGGAATCAGATTCCGATGTGGCGGCGGGGCTTTGAACACTCAGCGGACCGCCTTCGATTGACGACAGTGATGCAACCACAAGCCGGTCGGTCGCTCGCGGTTCGAGTTTTTCGAAATAGGCTCTCGCGTGGCGATGTTCGTCGTATCGCACAAACACGTCGTTCCCCACGGCGGGACGTGCCTGTTCGATCTGCGATTGGCTAACCACCGCCATCACCTCTTTGTCCTCGGGCAGTGCGACGGTCATCAACAAGTCACCTTGATGAACAAACTTGCCCACACACTGGTCGAGACCTCGGGTGATCACGATCCCGTCGCGATTTGCGGTGACACGAAGTGCATCACATTGACTTGCGATCTGATCGTATTGCTCTTGAATTGATTTCAGATGTTCTTGCAAGACGATCCGTTCGCTCGATTCCTTTTTTTCAATGGCTTGCCTAATCTTGATTTCAATCTGCTGTTGTTCGATCTTCAGTCGATCGCGATGATTCGTCAGCTCGCGATTCTCGATCTCCATCAGCAGATCACCACGGGCCACAATGTCTTGGTCGCGAACATGAACACGCCGGACAAAGCCGTCGACACGGCTGCGAACCAGTGTTTCAGGGGCAAAGCAGACGACCGCGGCAGCTTGGGACGAAGTCGGAATCGGCATCCATCCAACGAGAGCAACGGCTGTCGCGACCAAGCCGCCGCCGACAACACCGGCTCGACAAAACGCAACAAGATCCGTCTGCAATAGGTTCAGTGCGTTCAGAGCGTGTCGTTTCGCGGGCCGTAGGAAAAACATCCAAATCCCAGATGCCACCAATACAATTCCAGCTCCGGAGAACATCGTCGAGGCGGCAAGCAGCAACGTTGTACAAATCACAATCCGCCATACCAGTGAGGCAATTCCATAGACCAGCACAAAATGCCGACGCCATCCGCGTAACGAACTGCTCGGCAGTGCCGTCCCTACCAAGATTCGACGCAGCAGCTGTTCGACCGCTTGGGACGAGACGGAGTACAAGTTGGGAATTTCCAACCAATCCGACAGCATGTAATAGCCATCGAACCGCATCAACGCATTCGCATTGAACAGAACCGTCGAAATTCCGGCGGCAAACACTAACCGGTGCAACAAGAACGAGAGCGAAGCCGAATCCGCCATCGACCACGCAATCAAGGCGGCCGATGCAATCACAAGTTCGACATACATTCCGGCCGCCGATACCGCGATCCGCGCCCACTTGCTATTTAATCGCCAACAACTGCTGACGTCCACGTACGCCAAAGGAGCGAACAGAACAAAGACCACCCCGACTTCGCGTGCATTGGCACCTTGCCGATGACATGCAACCGCATGGGCCAGTTCATGCACGCACTTCAGCGCCACCCAAAACGAAAGCAGCCAAATCCAGTTTGAGCGGCTCCACACCTGAGCGGACTGAGTCCAAAAGCGATCCCACTGAAACGCCATACAAACGCCGCCGACAACAATCAGTAGGATTCCAAATACGATTGTGGCGGGAGAAAACACGGCACGTAGCGAATTCGCAATCGCCGCGATCCAGCGTTGCGATTTCAGTACCGGTACTTTCATCCAAAACGGATTTAAGGATGCAAATGAGAAACCCGACTCGGTCGCCCGCGAATCACCATCTCTGTTTCGCGTCGGCGGTTCGCCATCGGCAAGATACCCTAATTCGTTTTCAAGTAACCAGTAAACAATCGACTGAGCTTGTTCGGTCGTGGGTGCTTGGCTGCCCAGCGTCGCGGCGGCAAGTCCACACGCTTGCGGAACCGTGGTTTTTCCATCCAATAGCGATAGAAAGACGTACTCTTCGTAGCCCACATGAAAGAATCGATGGAGCGAAGGGATCTCGATCCGATAGGCCGTTTGCCCACGTTGCTGGATCGGCCAGAAACGCAGATCATCGGCCAGCCGAATCGGTTGCTGGGCCAAATCGATCGTATTGGGATCTCGTCGTGACATCGGCTACCACCCGACCATCGTTCGTAGTGACGCGTACAGCCGATGGAACAAAACCCAACCCAGCGGATGACGATCGCTTTTAACCCAAGCGTGCCCGCGCATCCCGGGTCTCATCACATTCTCGGGATCTTCGATTTTCGATTCAGCAATAAAGACGTTTTGATGGTTCTTCAATTCGGCTTGCGGATGAACTCGTTCAATTTCACCTTTGACAGCCTGTCCCGGCAGGGCAAGTAGAGTCACCTGGACCGGCATCCCCGAATCAACATAAGGAAACTCGCGTTCGTCAACAGCAACTTCGACCATCATCTCGCCCAGCGGCGCAATTTCGAACAGCGCGTCCCCTTGTTGCAATGGCGCCCCAACACTTTCGTGATGATCACCGCTGACGATCACTCCGTCGATCGGGCTGCGGATCTCCAAGGCGCCTCGGTGATATTCCAACAACTCCATTTCCAGCTTCAAACGATCCGACTCGAGTTCGGCAATTTTGCTGGCTGCGAAATCGTGTTGCACCACATGTCGATTCCGTTGCTGTTTGGCACCGCTCAATTCGGCACGAAGTCCCGCCAATTTGTACTCGATTTCGCGTGCATCGATTCGAGCGACCAAATTACCTTGATTCACACGATCGCCAGGACGAACATACGTTTTTTCTAAAGGGCCATCGATCGGTGAAGCAACGTAGCGTCGTGAAATCGGCTGCAATTCACAATCACATCGAACATGATAGTGGACTGGAAAACACATAATGCCGGCGATCACAATCGACGCGTACAACGCGATTGGACCGCGAATTCCATTACCAAGTTCCGCAATGCGTCGCCCGACACGTTCAAACAAACCAGGAGCGGAACGCTCGATCGATTGCAATTTGCTGAGTACGGGGAAACGCAGCACGTCCATCAACTGCGCGGTCATCGTGGGTTCGACATCATCATCCACCACAAGTAACACGCCGCGGACATCACCGTCATCGTCGATTAAACAGACAGCCGTCAATCGATCGATGTCAGCCTCATTAGCAAATTGCTCCACCGCCATCAGCGAGTGACGATTCGTTTGATCGGTGATCGGCCAAAGGGTCCAATCGCCTCGCACCGCAATTTCGTCGATCGCCGCGTTGAGCAATCGCAGCGAATCCGATGGGCGTGATGAATCGGATGCAGGGCGATGTCCCACCACCTGCATTGGATACGTTGTGTGTTTATCCGCACCGGGTGGGCGCCAGGCCACAAACGCTTGTGATGCCGCGAGCGTCTCGCCGAGTTGTTTTGCTACTTCGTCGGCGGCATCCTTTAAACTCGATCGCGAATCCAATTGCAACTGTAACTCAATGGCAACCGACAAAACACGCAATCGGTGATCCATTCGGCTGACGCGGTTCGCATCATCGACGTCGCCGGGCGAGTTGCCATCGTGATGCTTTGACAACGAATCACCATGGCGCAGCGGTCGCGGATCGCCCGCAGGCGATTGCGATATGTGCGGCGGGTTTGGCGGTTTAACCGGCATCGAAGCTTGTCCAGCAATGATTAGCGAGCAGAATAGTCTGTCGATGGCAACGCATTTGCGTGACGAATGCTGGGCATCCGGTCGTCAACCAAACCGTTGTTTCCGGCGGCTGTGTCGGGGTACTGCCAGCGGGCAACGACGCCGCTTTGCAGTTGACGATCACGATTAGGAATGCGGATTTTGACGCGTACCGAACCGCTTTCTGCGTCGGCAACAGGCGAGACGTATTCGATCACCGCAGCCGCAGGGACCGCGTCATGCCCAACCAACAAAGTGACTTGCTGTTCAACCGCCAATGAGGCCGCAACATCAAGCGGAACCGAGAAGACCGCTTTCAGTTCGTCAAGCTGGACGATCTGCATGACCACTGGATCGGTCGGCGAGACAAATTCGCCTTGCTCCTTGCGGATTTCGACCACGACTCCGGCGATCGGCGACTCGATACGTCGTTGTTTGATTTGTGCTTTCACACGCTCGTATTCAAGCCGCCGAACTTCGAGTTCTTCGTTGATCGATTGCAATCGCGACTTGGCTTGTTGGTATTCGGTTTCGCTGCGATCGAGTTCCCGCACCGATGCGTTCCCTCGTTCCCGCAGCTCCTTGTAACTGGCCAACTGTTTTTGACGACTTGCCAGTTCCAATGTGGCACCCAGACGCGATCCGGTCGCATCCTTCGCCGACTTCGCCACCTCCAACGACGCTCTCAGCACCGAGTCGTCAAGCTGGGCTAATAATTGTGTCGGATAAACTTCGTCGCCTTCGGTGACACGAATCTCGGCGAGAATACCGATCTCGGCCGCCGGCACGTCGACACGTTTATAAGGTTCGGTGAAACTTTCCGCTTCGCCCGCCATCGTGATACTCGACGACGCAATCCACGTCGTCATCAATGCGAATGAAATGCAGTGTTGAATTGAGTTCATGGTCTAAATTCCATTTTTGACAATGACGAACTGCAAACGTTGGTAATCCGCTTGGAACGCCGAATCGATCATTCAAGGATACTTCGTCGTAGCCCCTGCGAGACCTTTGACCAGCGTCAACGACGCTGGGTTTGCCGCCTCAACAACGTGGCGGTTTCGTGATCTTGTTTCAGCAATCGCAACCGCAATCCGGCATCGCGGCGTTGTTGATTGGTTTGGGCTGTTTTCAATTGACGCTGGATCTTGGGAACCGAGTGCGGGTCGCTTGCGTCGGATCGCAACAGCGACCGTGCGATCCACGGTGCGTGCAGTCGGATCAAATCGTCTTCGGCAGAAATATAGATTCGGGCCGATCCGGGATCCCCACAACGTGCACCTCGTCCGATCAGTTGTCGATCAACGCGTGCCAGACGGCTTCGCTGCGTCACGATCACGTGTAATCCGCCAAGTTCACGCGAAACCGAATCGAGAGCGATGTCGGTGCCTCGTCCCGCCAGATTCGTGGCCACGGTAATGGCCCCCGTTTGTCCAGCGCGCCGGATCACACTGGCTTCGTCTGCGTCTTGAACGCCATTGAGCAGTGCGAATGTCAAACCTTGGTTTTCCAGTGCATCGGCCACCGCCTTGCTTTCGCTGATCGCCGACGTGCCGATCAACACCGGTCGTCCGAGTTCATGCAATTGCCGTGTTTCCTTGGCAATCGCTTGCCATTTTTCCGCCATGGTGCGTGTTACACAGTCCGGCTGCATGACACGACGCGTGGCGATCCGCAGCGGAATCGGTTGGACGGCCAAGCCATACACCGATGCAAACTCACGCTCACAGCCACGTGCGGTGCCGGTCATGCCTGCGATCGATTGGTAGTACCGAAAATAGCGTTGTCGCGTGATGCGAGCCAATGACCGTGTTTCGGTGGTGACCGGAAGCCGCTCGGCCGCTTCGGCAGCTTGGTGTAAACCGCCGGACCAGGTGCGATCCTCAAAAATTCGCCCGGTCGATGCATCCACGATTCTGATTTTTCGATCGCTGACCACGTAATCGACATCTCGCCGATAGAACGCTTTGATCCGAATCGCAAGCGTCACGTATTCGTGCCAAGGACGAACGAGTTGCGGATGCACCGCCATATCACGATTCTTGTAGACCGTCTGGAAACCAGATTCGGTCAAGCTCACGGTCCGCTCCAACGCATCGGCAACATAATGACGATCGCATTCCAAACGATTCGCGACGACGCAGGCGATCCGGTGCAGTTCGGCATCAGCCGCCTGCTGATCGCTACGGCTGCTGAGAATCATTGGCGAAACGGCGTCGTCGATCAACACATTGTCAATTTCGTCGATGATGGCGGCGTGCAGCGGACGCTGGATTCGATCACTCAGCGGCAATTTGTTTTGGATTCGGTCATACACCGCAAACGAGCCATCGCCGTTTGAGATTTGGTCACGCAGATAGTCAAATCCAAACGCGTGCGCAGGCCCATACGTCACATCGGCTTGGTAAGCTTTGCGGCTGACCGATGGATCCGCTTGATCCGCCAAGATGCCTGTCGTCACACCAAGTCGTGCAAAGACAGGTTCTAGTTTTTCTTGATCTCGCTGAGCTAGGTAGGAATTCGGTGTAATGACATGAACACCACGACCGAGCAGCGACTTCAGATAGGCAGGCAACACGGCCGACAACGTTTTGCCTTCACCGGTCTGCATTTCAGCGACCGCGTCGGATGCCATTACGAACCCAGCGTGCAGTTGGACGTCGAACAGTTCGATTGCGAACGTCTGACGAATCGATTCGATCACTGCCGCGGCGGCCGACGTCAACAGTTCTTCACTAGGTTGTTCTCGCGCAGCGATCCGCAGCCGATGAGTATGCGTGACCAATGCGTCAACCGAAGCGTCCTTCAACGCCCTTGAACACTCTCGAGCTGCGGCGATGCGCTGGGACACCCAATCGTCACACCGAATGCGTCGTGCGATCTTGGCAGCGTGCGTTGATCGGATCGTCGGATTCCAGAACGACGCAATCATGAACCGTCCTCCGATTCATCATACAGTCCGAACCAACTGCCCATCAGCGTGTCTTCGTCAAATGAATCGCTGCCATACAACTGGTCGGGGGAATCACGATCGACAGGCGACTGGACCGCGGCCGCGTTGGGTTGGCCGGTGACATCCTGCGTGGAAAAATAGTCAAACCTCAACAACATCCCCATCGCCCTTCGCAAATTCACCCACGACATCACATAGGCGACCTGGGCGTTGACATAGGCACGTTCTTCGTCGGCAAGCCGTTCTTGGGCATCCAACAAATCATCGATCAACAAGACGGCTGATTCATTCGGATCGGGCAGTAATTCCCACCGTTGTTGCAGATAATCGACCTCGCGTTTTTGTGCGACGATCGATTGTTGTTTCACCATCATCTCGGCGAAGGCTGTTTGGGTTTCCCGCGCAGCGATCTCGACCTCGGCAAACGCCACTTCGGTCGTTTGTTGGAATTCGTACATCGCCCGCGTCATCTCGAGCCGACTACGATTCAGCCGAGCACGACTGGCGCGGTTTCCCGCCGGCAGTTCGAACAAGAATCCCGCGGCGTAGGTGGGGCGACCGTCGCTGAATTGGTTTTCAAACGCCCTCAGCGAGCTGCGATTGCCATCGAGTCCTGCGATGTAGCTGCTAAGAATCAAATCCAACCGCGGCAGCACTTGATTGCGTGCCGCGCCGACGCGAGCCGTGGTGGATTGGATCTTGCGAATCGATTGATTGATATCCGCTCGGTGTTCCAATGCGGTAAAGACCGACTCGCGTAACGACAATTCGACCGGGATGGTGAACGGTTGGTCCTGAGGCGTCAATTCTTGGTGGTGGGCAAATCGCAGCTGTTCACTTCCCGTCAACATCCGCAGCCGCGATTGGGCATTGCGAATGCGTGCTTCGGCGCGGATCAGATCCGATCGGCGGCCCGCCACGGCGACACCGGCTCGCAAGATTTGACGTTGATGCGAATCGACGCCTTTTCGCGACAGTAGGACTTGATACAGATGGTTTGCCGATTCGAGCAATCGGCTGCGCTGCAACCAATCGGCGCGTGCTTGAAACAGATCCCAATAGGCGCGAGCGACATCGACGAGATGATTTTCCAAATTGGCACGAACTTCGGCATTGATCTCGCCCACTTCCAAACGCGCCAGCAAGATGCGAGTCTGGTTAAAGGTGGTTCCACGGTCTTTCATCAATGGCTGAGTAAAGCTGAATTCGAGCCGCGTGGTACCTTGCGGGTTGGGAGTCAAAAAGGTCGAGTTGTTCGCTTGGTAACCCGCTTGTTGAGACATTTCGAATTGGCCACCCGAACGCGTTTTTCGCCGCAGCCCGGCGGCGCCGCTGAGCGTTTCGTCACGGAATCGATCCGAGTTATCTCCGGTGGTCAATCGGCTGCCGACCGGATCATTAGTGTCAACAAACTTTGATTCGACAAAACTGAGCGAATCAAATTCGGCATCGGCGATCGTAATTTCGGTGCGTTGAATCTGAGGTTCGGTCAAAATCGCTTGGATGTACGGCGACGAGACCAGCGCCATCTCGATCAGCGAGTGGATGTCGACAGCCATGGTGTTTTCCGCCAACCCGATCGTCTGGCTGACCGGAGTTTCCCACCACATGGGTGCAACTGACTGACTCTGGTTGTCAGCGGCATCGCTAGCAAATTGGTTCGGTACGGTATCCGGCAATAGGGTCGCTCGGGCTCGATAGGGATCCAACGAGCTGACGGCGTGGTTTTCAGTAGCGTTTTGCAGTGCATCGACACGCATATCGACTGGATATTGGGCGTTTACGACAGTGCATGTCGTTGCAGCGAAAACCAGGGCCCAAGATTGCAATGCAACCCGGGTCAACGGGAGACGTCCGAGGTATCGGATTCTCCGTCGTCCAGTCGTTTCGTTGAACCGTTTCATACGAGTCTGCTGTACTCGAGTCGCCCAGAAATAGATTTCGATCGGTACGGGATTCGTTTCCGCAATCGCCGCGATGGGCAGCGGTCTTTAACGGAATGATCCCACCATCCCTTTAGATCGGCACAACGAGCAGATTGAAAACAGACGGATGCACCGAAAATCCGAGGACGAGCGTCGATTGGCGTTAACACCTGATCAGCTGGCATAATCGTCACACCTTAACTATCCACCCATGTTTATCTTGTCGAGCAATTCCGTCCTGATCGTTAGCCGTCGGGTAACTTTCAAATGGTCAGCAAGCGTTACAGATTAAATTTCTCGATCCTCACGTAACCTGTACGAGTCACCTTCTATGTCCCTATCAACCCGCAATTGGTGGCAGCAAACATTGTTGACGCTGGATCAGTTGACGGAATGTACCCGGAAGATCGTCAGGGGCCCGGTTTCACGTCGTTCGTGGCAACGTGGGATCGAACTTGCGCCGCTGGAACCGCGAATTCTATTTAGTGCATCACCGATCGACGTGGCTGCCATGGAATCGACCGACGATACCGCTGTGATGGTGGCCGAGGTCGACGCAGCAGAGAGAGATTCGGTCGCAGGCGACGGGGCATCGCAAAACGAGATCGCCCAGGCCGCGCTGGAGATCGTGGTGGTCGATTCACGTGTCCAGAATCTAGACCAACTGTTGGAGGATTTAGATCAATCGGATCGAAATATCGAATTCTTCGTGCTCGATGCTGACCGAGATGGCGTCGATCAGATCAGCGAAATCCTGGGTTCTCGCACCAATGTCGCGTCGCTGCACATTGTTTCGCATGCCGAAGACTTTGCCGTCCGCTTGGGAAATACTTGGCTTGCCAGCGAAAATCTAGACGGTTACGCGGGGCAAATCGCAGGATGGCATTCCGCGTTGACCAGCGATGCCGACATCTTGTTCTATGGATGTGATTTGGCATCCGGCGAGAGCGGCCGCAGCTTGATTGATGCGGTTGGTACGTTATCAGGGGCGGATGTCGCGGCGAGCGACGATGACACGGGGTATGCCAATTTTGGTGCCGATTGGGACTTGGAATACCACACCGGAGTGATCGAGTCGGAGATCGTTTTTAGTTCCGAATTGCAACAGAACTGGGTTGGCAAACTGGCAACGATCACGGTCGACACGTTGATCGACGAAGAAATCGCCAACGGACAAACCTCACTTCGCGAAGCCATCACCTTAGCGACCGCCGGGGATACGATTGTGTTGGGCGCGGGGACTTACAATCTGACGATCGACACGCTCGAAATCGACAAAACCCTGACGGTTACCGGTGCGGACGCACGCTCGACGATCATTGACGGCACCGCCCTTAGTAAACGGGTCTTTGAATTGCAGGAAAGCAGCGTCGTCACGATGTCGGGGATGACCATCCAAGGTGGGGATGAGAGCAACGGCGGCGGGATTCTGGTCGATAGTTCAGCCGTTCTGAACTTGTCCGACGCCTTGCTGCAAAACAATTCAAGTAATGATGGTGGGGCGATTCACGTCCACGGAACCGCCAACTTGCAGCGGGTGCTGCTGTTCAATAACAATGCTTCGAGCAAAGGGGGAGCGATCAATTTCCATGGCGCCGATGGTGGATCACTAACCAACGTCACCATCAGTGGCAATACGGCCAGCAGCGACGGTGGGGGACTGCACACCGATACCAATATCACGATCACCAATTCTACGATCACGTTGAATACGGGTGACAAAGGCGGAGGGATCGTCAACAGTGGCGCGGTGGTAACGATATCCAACACGATTGTAGCGGGAAACACCGGAGTCAACGGCGATGCTGACGTGATTGGGGATTTTTCGAGTAACGGAGCGAACCTGATTCAAAGTCTGGGATCGGCAACAGGATTTGGTTCCGACATCACGGGTGTGAATCCCAATCTGGCAGCTTTAGCGAACAACGGTGGCTCTACCGATACCCACGCGATTGACACAAGTAGCGCCGCATACAACGCAGGAACCGCAGTCACGGCGCCGTCGGTCGACCAGCGAGGTGTAGCGCGTAACGGATCGGTTGACATTGGAGCCTATGAGTACACTGCTGTTACAAGCATCTTATTAAGCACCGATGAATCGGTCTCCGGCAGCGAAGCCCCAGGGCTATCCGACTGGGATGCGGGTGAGGTGCTTGATTTTGGAGACATCAATAGCCTCGATCCGGTCGCCAGTGCAACCGACGGGACATTTTCAAGCTTCTTTAATCTGTCATCATTTGTCACCGGTGGAGCCGATATCGAGGCGATTAACTATGTGACCGAGGACATCACGATTGGCAACAGCAGCACAATCGCATTGCAGGCAGGTGACATCCTGTTCGCCACTCGCGACACAGAAAACCTAGTCAGCACGAATTCATTGACGGTCACCCGCAATGACTTGGTAATTTTCCGTCCTGATGCAGTCGGCGACTACAGTGCGGGAACCTTCCAAATCCTGCTAGAAAACCCGGTTGCAAAAGGGTTTCATGCGGTCACCTTGATTACAAAGAACACCCTTGTCGGTGACGTCGTGCTCACCCAAGGAAGCTTCCTTCTTGCTCATACTGACTCGGCTCAACATCACAAAATCCAGTACTACACCCCGGACAATGTGGGCGCATCCAATACCACCGGGACACTGCAAACGTTGATAGACGAATCGTCAATCTTAAGCGGGCAATTGCAAGGATTGGATCTAGTCGAAGACACCATGGACGTCGGAGGGCATACGCTGAGGGCGGGAGAGATTTTAGTTTCGGTGAAGGATGGCGGGACCTTCGGCAGCAATAGTGTCGCCGCAACCGGCAACGACATTTTCTCAATCTCCGTGACCACCACCGACCTGGGATCAGCGGCATCCAATTTTACCGCCACACTTGTGATGGACGGTTCGGACGTTGGTTTGGATACAACATCCGCACAGATCTTTGGTTTTTCGTTATTTGCACCTGCAGCCGCTGCCAACACCGCTCCGGTGATTAGCAGCGATGGCGGTGGGGCGAGCGCAGCGATCAACGTTGGCGAAAACACCGTCGCCGTAACCACGGTTACGGCGAACGACGCGGATGTTCCGGCACAAACGCTGACGTATACGATCAGCGGGGGCGCGGATGCTGCAAAATTCGCAATCGATAGCGCGACGGGCGAGCTCAGCTTCGTGACGCCGCCAAACTTTGAAGCACCAAGTGATGTCGGTGGCAACAACGTCTATGACGTCACGGTGTCCGTCAGCGATGGCACGCTTAACGACACCCAAACGATCGCTGTGACCGTCACGGATGCCAGCGAAACTTTGACGGCAACCAATGAATTTTTGGTCAATGACGAAGTCGGAGATCAACAGATCACCAGCGCCGAAGATCGCGGCAACACGCAAGCCGTGTCGATGGCCGCCGATGGCAGCTACGTCGTCGTGTGGACCAGCTTGAATCAAGATGGATCAGGCAAAGGAGTTTATGCACAACGGTTTGCCGCCAACGGAACAGCGATCACGTCCGAATTCCGCGTCAATGAAACGATCACCAACGATCAACAATGGGCCAGTGTCGCATCGGCGTTCGATGGCACGTTTGTCGTGACTTGGACGAGCAACCAGGGAGCAACCGGAGACGATATTTATTACCGCAGATTTGCTGCGGATGGGACGGCGTTGACGAACGAGTTGGTCGCCAACGACAGCACCTCGGGTACCCAAAAGAATTCGATCATCGGAATGAACAGCTCCACCGGCGAATTTGTGATCGCGTGGCAAGGTAATGGAACCCAGACCGGAGAGATCGATTCAAACGGTATTTTTGCTCAGCGTTTTGACAGCTCGGGATCTGCCATCGGAACGGAATTCCGCGTCAACGGCTCGACCAGCGGAACTCAATACGATGCCGCAATTTCCGTAAACACCGACGGTGACTTCGTCGTCGTGTGGGAC
The DNA here is from genome assembly GCF_000346295.1 of Rhodopirellula maiorica SM1. GTDB lineage: Bacteria > Planctomycetota > Planctomycetia > Pirellulales > Pirellulaceae > Novipirellula > Novipirellula maiorica. Next base: position 18,418 of record NZ_ANOG01000254.1, read on the forward strand.
GATACGGTGGGAGTCCATTTCCAACGATTCGACAGTAGCGGCAATGAACAGGGCGGCCAAGAAACGGTATCCGGAAGTGTTTACGCTGGGAACGCCGCCGTGGCCATGCACAACGACGGTTCCTTCGTCGTCGCATGGCGACAATCGGGGACGCTAACGCCAAAGGACATCTATCTTCAGCAGTATAGCAACACCGGCGCGACCGTCGGATCCACGCAAACGGTCAACAGCACCTCAAGCTTTGATCAAGAAGATCCCTCGATCACGATGGCTGCAAATGGAGAATTTATCGTGGTTTGGGAGGGCTACGGATCACAAGCGGGACACAATGACTCGTCAGGAATCTTTGGTCAGAAATATCACGCCAATGGCAGCGAGATTGGAAACGAGTTTCGCATCAACGAGACCACGTCGGGCACTCAAAGCAGAGCTTCGCTCGCCGCGATCGACATCGATAATTTCGTCGTCGTTTGGAGCGGTGCAGGAGATCAAACGGGTGAAGTCGACAGCAGTGGCGTCTTTGCTCGCCAATACGGAACGGCAAGCGTCAATACCGCTCCCACCGTGACACTGACCAACAAACTTGCCTCACTAGCAGAAAATGCCGATACGGGATCGAGCATCAAGATCTCGGACATCGTGATCGCCGACGATGGAAATGGCACCAACGTGCTGTCGCTGACCGGTGACGATGCCAACATGTTCGAGATTGTCGGTGGTAATGAACTGCATCTGAAAGCCGGAGTGAGTTTGGATTTTGAAACGAATCCCTCGCTCGATGTGACCGTTCACGTGGACGATGCACAAATTGGTGTCGCCTCCGAGGATTCCGATGGACTTTCCATCGCGATCAGCGATATCAACGAAGCTCCCACGGTCACGCTGACTCCCGTCGTCACCACGCTCGGCGAAAATGCCGATACCAGTTCGGCGATCATCGTGGCAACCATCACCGTTGATGATGATGCGTTGGGCAGCGAAACGCTGACTGTGTCAGGGACCGATGCCGCGTTGTTCGAAATTGTCGGCAATAACTTGCGATTGATTGCTGGTGCGTCGCTCGATTTCGAGACTAACCCGTCGCTTGATGTCACTGTGAACGTCGATGACAACACGATATCGGGAAATCCCGACGACTCGGCCAACCATTCCATCGCGATCAGCGATCAAAACGACGCTCCCACGATTGGCGGAACGTCAAATAAAACCATGAATGACAACGCCACCAAGGCGGTGTTTGATGCAGTGACGATTGGCGATGTCGATGGCGACAATGTGTCGATTACCGTCTCGCTGAGTGGCGGCGATACCAATGGATCGTTTACCACCGCGTCATTAATCGCCAGCGGATTCAGTGATGATGGTGGCGGTGTCTACTCGCGAACCGCGTCTTCGACCGCTGCGGCGCAAACCGCCATCCGCCAATTGATCTTTGATCCGACTGAAAATCAGGCGACGGTCGGCACCGCAACCGCGACCACGATCACGATTACCGTCGATGATTCGCAAACAACGAAGTCCGAAACCATTGTGGTCGACGCCACATCCATCAACGACGATGCGACCGGACAACCGGTCATCGTCGGAGTCGCAGCACAAGGCCAAACGCTGACCGCCAACACCAGCGGTATTGCAGACGACGATGGATTGGGCAGCTTTGTCTATCAATGGACTCGTGGTGGCAGCGTGATTGGGACCGCCACATCGAGTACCTACACGTTGACCGCAGCGGACATCGGACACGCAATACGTGTGTCGGTTAGTTTTACCGACGCACTTGGATCCAACGAAGGACCGCTGCTAAGCACCGCCACCGCCAACGTGGCCAGTTCCAACGTGGCTCCGGTGATGACAGATACCCTCGTCAACGCGATTTCGGGCCAACGAACCGAGTTTGCTGCGGAGGTCTTCGAACGAAACTCGGTCGATGCCAATGGCGATCCCTTGACCGCGGTGTTAGTGACGCCACCGGCATCAGGCAGTTTGACCGTCGATCCGACTGGCCGATTCGTCTACACATCGGACGAGGGATTTACCGGAACGGTTAGTTTCCAGTGGAAAGCAAACGATGGCGCCACCGACAGCAATGTGGCGACGGTGGTCATTCAAGTGCGTCCCGCAGCAATTCCATTGCCCGCACCGCCGCAAAATAACACGCCCGACCCTGAGCCTCAGCCTGAGCCCGAAACCGACAACAATGATAGCGACAACGACTCGGATGGCAATTCGGACAGCGACAACGCCAATGTTAGCGACGTCACCCTGGTGGGCATGCAGAGCGATCAAGATGAGAGATTCAGCGTTGCCAGCGAGCAAAAAACGTCGTTGAATTCCTGCAAACCAACGATGACGAACCGGACAATGTTGCGGTGTTCACGGTTCAGTCAACCAACCAAATCATGATCGATGCGGAAAACGACAACAGTGACCCACATCGCTCCGATGCAGTGGTAACGAGTCAACAATCCGATGCGAATTCGCAATTTTCAGAATTGGCTATCCAACCGATTTCGGTAGCCGATTACGAATTGTTAACTCGCCCTGGTGAAATGTGGGATCAGCTAGACAACTATCAAAAACAACTCGACAGCCAAATCCAAGGCGACCTGATTGTCGTCGGCACCGCCGGGGCGGCAGCATCCAGCTTTACCGTCGGGATTGTGGCATGGGCACTTCGCAGCGGGTTCCTGGTTTCGGGACTGCTTGCCCATATGCCAGCATGGCGCGCGGTCGACCCACTTTTGATCATGCAAGGCGTTGGGGTCAGTGACGATGGGGAGTCACTCGAAGAATTGATGGACCGCCGCAACCAAGAGATTGACGAGTAGGAAAGCACGGGAAAAACATGAACCTATTACAACGTATACCGATCCGCATCCGTATCTCTTTCGGTCTTGTCGGTTTGATGACGGGAAGTTTGTTGGTCGCCAGCGCTGCCGGCTTCTTTCCTAACGAACAGGAAGAGATCTTGCGTGGCCGAGCCAAGATGTGTGAATCGCTTGCCATTAGCGGCACCGCGATGGCCGCATCGGGTCAAGTCGATTCACTGCATGTGACATTGGCGTCGATCGTCCAGCGTGACCCTCAAGTGTTATCGATTGGTTTACAAAATATTGACGGAGAAACCGTGGTATCGGCGGCCCGCACAGCGAAACGTGGGATCCCACGATCGAAAACGGGATGAACCAAATGCAGGTGCCTATCTTTCGCTATGGCAAACAATGGGGCGAATTGCAAGTTGCGTTTGAACCGACCGGCGGTCTGTTGGGGTTGGATCACTGGGCGCCCGCTTGGTTGTTGATCGTTTTGATTCCCGCGTGCTTGCTGCAATTCTCTTTTTTCTTACGTAAGACGCTAGAGAATCTCGATCCCTCCGGTGCAGTGCCAACCCACGTCGAAAAGGCACTCGATACATTTACGGTCGGATTGTTCTTGTTGAATTCGCGGGATCGCATCCTGTTTGCCAATCAACGTCTGGCAACGCTGCTGGGCTGCACCTCGGAAGAATTGGTCGGCAAACGAACCAGTGAAATAGGATGGATTCATCCAGCGGATTCCTCACAAATATTGCCATGGAATGATGCCAAAGAATCCAATGATTCGGTAAACGATCGGATTCTGCATTTTGAACTCGACGGTCGCATGCTGACCTTCAGCGTGAATTGCACCCCGATTACCGGACAAGGCTTTTTGGCGACGTTTGATGACATCACGTTGATCGAAGAAAACAAAGTCGAATTGGCACATGCTCGCGACGAAGCACAGAATGCCAACGAAGCCAAGAGTGCGTTTCTGGCCAATATGAGTCATGAGATTCGAACGCCGCTGAACGCCGTGCTCGGTTTCACCGATGTGCTGCGTCGTGGACTGGTCACGAATTCCAACGAAGCGATCGGCCACCTGAATATGATTCACAACAGCGGCGAACATCTGCTCGAGTTGATCAACGACATCCTCGACCTTTCCAAGATCGAAGCGGGCCGATTGCAGGTTGAAATGATCGACACGAATGTGCATGAAACCATCACCACCGTCGCAAGCGTGCTGCAAGAACGCGCCCTTGAAAAAGAGTTGGAGGTGATTGTCGAATTCAATTCACCGTTGCCGCGAATCATGCAAACCGATCCGACACGCTTGCGTCAAGTCATCACCAACTTGGTCGGTAACGCGATTAAGTTTACGGACGAAGGCGCAGTAAAAATTGTTGTCGATGTCAATACCGAGAATGATTCCGCAGCGATGTTGCAGATCGCAGTGGTGGATAGCGGCATTGGGATGACCCCGGACCAACAAAGCAAGATCTTCCAATCGTTTGTTCAGGCCGATAGCTCGACGACGCGAAAATACGGCGGCACGGGATTGGGATTGTCGATCAGCCGACGATTGACCGAAGCGATGGGAGGCGATCTGACCGTAGCCAGCGAAGTGAATGTCGGCAGCACGTTTACGATCAAACTGCCCGTCGATCCGCAAGCGATGGAAGACGTGATTACCCCGGAAGAAATCCAATCTCAAGCGAACCATCGTTCGGCGGACGTGTCGGCCAACGGGCTGATCCGGTTGCCCGCATTGCCGGTGCTGGTCGTCGACGACGGCGAAGCCAACCGGCGGTTGATCGAATTGGTACTCGGACGCGCCGGCGCGATCGTGACGACTGCCGAAAATGGTCTCGAAGCGATTCGAATGATCAGCGAGTCCGACTACTCGCTCGTACTGATGGACATGCAGATGCCAGTTCTCGATGGATACACGGCCACCCAGCGTTTGCGTGAATGTGGGGTGACCACGCCGGTTATCGCATTGACCGGAAACGCAATGAAGGGTGACCGCGAGAGATGTATCGACGCGGGTTGCGACGACTTCTTAACCAAACCAGTCAACATCGACGAACTGCTTAGCCACGCCCAGGCGTATCTTGGCGAAGTCGAGGACGCTGACGAGTGCGATGATAGCGAGGAAGGTTCGGTGACATCCGTCTCGGACGATGCTGAGGATGCGTCGACCGTGGCCAAACCGCCAATCGCGGATACCATGCCGGTAGCGCCGCAACCACTCGGCCTGGCGTCCACCGAATCATCCTCAGGCGATTCATCATCCGGTAAATTTTCCGAGGAGTCATCATCTGAGGAGTCATCGCTGAGATATGACGGCGCATCTCCGATCCATCCCACATTGCCGATGAACGATCCCGATTATCGTGCCATCACCACCGACTTCGTCTCGCGTTTGGACAATCGACTGCAGGCGATGGAGAACGCAATTGCCAACGACGATTTCGAGACACTGCGAGCGGAAGCCCATTGGCTAAAAGGATCCGGCGGAACCGTCGGATTGGGCGTATTCACCGAATCGGCAGCAATGTTAGAACAGGGCGCCGGACAATTCGAACGATCCCAGCTGGAACGTTTGCTCGATGACATT
>NZ_ANOG01000255.1 GCF_000346295.1 Rhodopirellula maiorica SM1
GACAAATGGCAACTACCATTGTCCTATCCGAATTTCTCTCCCCTTTCCCCCGCGACTCGCCTCCGGCGATTCGCGGGGGAAAGGGGAGATCGGCTTGGCCAGCTTGCCAGGTAGCAGCCAGTTGTCGCACCGACCGGGGCGAGCCCGGCGGAAGCGAGGGGAGCCAGACTTTCAGTGGTCCACGGGCTTGCGCTTAATGCCATCTACTTTGGCGCTAAACGGGTGGCATTTGTAGCGGTGCGGCGCAAGCCGCCCGGTCTAAACCGAACGTTTCACTCGCCTCAACCGGACGGCTCGCGCCGTGCCGCTACCAAAGTAGATGGCGTTGGACGCGAGCCCGTGGATGCGTTGACTCACCTTAATTGTCTCCGCCTGCGCTACCCTTGCTGACGCAGACGTCATTGCCATTCCAAAAAACGGTGTCGTCGCTTGCGATTCCGGATACTTCACGAACCCAGCGTAACGCGACATCGTCTAGTTTTGCGAATTCGATCACGATTTCACGCATGATCTCCGCACCGGTCAACGCCGGGTCACGCAGCACGAGGGTGCCGTCCGAATAGCGGAGCGATGTCAGTTGTCTGCCAAGTTGTTTGTGACTGAGCGAACCTTTGCGGTCCGTCTGTATTGCGATCGGGTTCCACAGCACGTGCTCGGCGTCGTACTTCATTTTGACCAACCGTTGTTGATGCTCTGGTTTCTGCGGCCATGGACCACGCGGTGAGTATTTGACCTGCCCGAACCCGTCCTCCCCAACGGATCCGGAAATTCCAATACCTCGCAAAACAGATGACGC
>NZ_ANOG01000256.1 GCF_000346295.1 Rhodopirellula maiorica SM1
TTCACTCGTTCTCTGACACGGCGCGACGCAAGTTAGCGTTTCTGAAAGTATGGACTCTGAAAGAAGCGTTCATCAAAGCGATCGGCACGGGGCTCAACACACCGCTGTCCGATTTTGCGTTTGAAAACATTGACGACGACACCCCCACCATCCGAATGCTGCATCCCAAACTGGAGAGCGAGCATCAATGGAAATTCTTTTCGTTTCATCCTCGCGAATCCTTCATCGCCGCCATCGCGGTAGCAACCGAGGAATCAGCCGAAGGCATCTCGCTGCACCTGAATAGCTTTGACGAAGTCGTGGCCGAGCATGCCTAGCTCGCTTGTGGTAGCACCGTGGTAGTGGAACTCGCCAGAGTTCCAACGTAGCGATAACGATTGATTCAGGGGGGATTTCTGGCGAAATCCACTACAGCGACAAAGGATTTCTGGCGAAACCCACTACGGCGACAAAGGATTTCTGGCGAAATCCACTACGGCAACAATGGATTTTTGGGGAAATCCATTACGGCATTCCGGTTGGGAGAGGTGACAGCGTATTACGTTGCCTCCCTCGCTTACTCTAGCGACCGCGGTTGTACTTTTTGCGGTACTTGTCGAACAACATCGTATGCCGACTCGACAAATCGACTTTGCGTCCTTGGATATAGGCATCGACCACGTTGCTCTCGGTTTCCAGAATATCCCCATCCGCAATAATCAAGGTTGCGTCTTTGCCGGTGGTCAACGACCCCACGCGGTCGCTGACGCCTAGAATTTCGGCGGGCGAAAGCGTGATCGCGCGAACCGCATCCTCACGAGCTAACCCGTAGGCGACCGAGCATCCCGCGTGGTAGGGCAGATTGCGAACGTTCGATGCACCGCCTGGATAACCAGGCCCTTCGCCACCGATCGCGTACTTGACGCCCGCCGCTTTTAATCGCTGCGGAAGGGTAAAGGGATGATCAAAAGGGTCGTGCCGACGTAGCGGCAAACGAAGCGTTCCGGCAATGATCACAGGTACATCGTAGCGTTTCAGCAGGTCGGCGCAGTCCGCAGCATCGTATCCGCCATAGATCACCAGCTTTAATTGTCGGCTCTGAGCGTACGCCACAGCGGATTCGATCGAGTCGCGTCGATCCGCATGAACCATCAAGGGCAGACGCCCCTCGATCACCGGCAATAGAGCCTCTAATTGAACGTCTTCGATCGCAGAACCTGCTTCTCGCTGCTCGGCGTAGCGAACGGCTCGATCCAACCACTGGTCGAGTTCCTCCAACTTCTCGTCACGCTTCTTGGCTTCGGCTTTGGGATCATCATCACTGACTTGGGTCGGCCCCCAAGAAACGCACATCGCGGCCGGCGCGGACAAATTCATCTCGCGGGCCGTCCACCCATCCAACTGCATCACGGCCGATTGGCCTTGAAAGAATCGGCCGCCTGGCGCGACGTGAGCCAACAGCACGCCGCTGGCCCGCGACACGGGAATCAGCTCGCTGTCGGGATTGACCGCGACCCACGATCGAACATTGGGATTCTTCTCGCCTCGTTCGGCATGGTCGACGGTGACATCGACGCCGGTAATCTCGCGCAACCCCAAATCGGTCATCGCATCGAACAAGCCCGGATAGACATGCTTTCCGGCCGCTTCGATGATCTGCGTTCCTTTCTCTACCTTGACGCGGGCCCCGATAGCCACGATTCGCCCGTCGTCAAACAAAAGATCGCCTTCTTCGATCACATCGCCATCGACCGGATGCAGCGTCGCGCCGCGTATCAAGATCGGTCGCGTTTGTTCGGCTCCGGGAATCTGGTCATGGGCCGTCGCTTCGCGTCCGCTCAACAAACTCGATAACACCAACAAGCAAATGGTGATTTGCAAAATTCTCATTGTACACCTCCGGCGTTTCGCCCTGCATTACAGAACACGTCGATCCGTGTCCAACGATCCTCTTCCTCGACTTTGTCTTCCTTGTCTTTGTCATCTTTGTCCTGTGCCTTTTCCTGCTTCGGTTCTTGCAAAGCGATTTGAATGATTCGCGAACGCAGCTCGCGATCACGTTGTCTTAGCTTGCGATCATGATCGACATCAAAGTAGCGACGACCATCAATCCAAGTCTGCTCGCAACGTGAAGTGGTCGACAGTGGACGCCCGCTCCAAACGACCAGATCCGCATCCTTTCCGGCTTCGATCGAACCGACTCGGTCATCGATGCGAAGCTGTTTCGCAGGATTCAGCGTCACAAATTTAAGTGCTTCCTGCTCAGGCACGCCGCCGTATTTGGTGGCCTTGGCCGCTTCGGTATTCAAGTGGCGTCCGAGCTCCGGATCGTCACTGTTGTACGAGACCACGATACCGGCATCGTGCATCAACACGCCGTTGTAGGGAACCGCGTCATAGACTTCGAATTTGTACGCCCACCAATCAGCAAACGTCGACGCCATCGCTCCGTGTTTGGCAATTCGGTCGGCAACCTTGTAGCCCTCGAGAATATGTTGCAGCGTCCCGATACGAATATTGAACTCTTCGAGCACGTCGAGTGTGGCGACAATCTCGTCTTGCCGATAACTGTGGCAATGAATCCAGCGATCGCCGCGCTGGATTTCGACCAAAGCATCGAGCTGCAAATCACGTCGAGGAGGCAATTGATCGCGGACACCGTTGTTCCAAGCGGTGTTGGCAGCTTCATATTGCCGTGCGGCGAGAAATTGATCTCGCAAAATCTGTTCGACGCCCATTCGTGTCGTGGGATAACGCGTCGGTTTGCGTTTGACATTTTCGCCCAAGGCAAACTTGATTCCAAGCGGAGCCCCGTCAAATTTCAACTCTTGCATCGTTCCGCCCCAACGCAATTTAATCACTTGGCTTTGTCCGCCGATCGGGTTCGCCGATCCGTGCAGCACATTAGCGGTAGTCACACCGCCGGCCAATTGCCGATAGATGGTGATATCAGTGTTGTCGATAAAGTCTTCGACACGCACCTCGGACGTGACCGCTTGCCCCGATTCATTGATCCCGCCATCGGTCGCCATGTGCGAGTGACAATCGATCATCCCCGGGGTGATGTGTTTCCCCTTGGCATCGATTTGCACACAGTTTTTTGGCACCTCGAGGTTTTGCCCGACTTCGGCAATCACGCCACCGCGCACCAGCACGTCACAGGGGCTGATCACCCCATCGTCACCACAAGTCCACACTGTTGCGCCGCGGAACACGACCAACGGCGGCTGCTCGGGTTTTTCCGTCAATCCAAACGCACCGAGCGGATAGACCAATTCGATCGGGTCGGATGGGGAAGCAAGCTCTGCCTTCGTCTCCGATGAATCGGATTCGTTTGCGGAGTCTTTTTTTTTCGAGGGATCGGCTTTCTTCGACGTTTGCTCGGCGTCCGGAGTGGAGTCTTCGCTGCGTTTCAGCGTCAATGTCTCCGAATCTCCGCTTGGCGAACGAAGCGTGGCCAGCAATCGAGGCGATTTCGCGTCCTCTTCGTCCACTCTCAACACAGTCAACTGCCACACGCCCTGATCCAGTGAATCCGACAACGAGTGCAGTTTGACCGAGGCCGAGACGCGGTCGCGTTGCCGAATCAACTTTTCAAGCTTCGCCTTTTTGTCGCTCTTCTTTTTGGCCAAGCGAAGGTAGCCCGAAATCGACTTGTCCTTTTGCTCCAACACCAACTCGGCCTTGACGCTCTTGCCATCGATCGAAAGTGTTGTGGCCCAGATGCCCTGCAAACCATCGTCAGCGGCGGCCCCGTCCTCGGCGATTTCGTACCGAATTCCTGCGACCCAGGTTTCGAGCACTTTGGTGGAATCATCCAGCAGGTCGCCATCGGTGATCACCAAATTAGCAAGCATCCCCGGTTGGATCTCCCCCACGCGGTCGCCCACCCCCAGGATCTTTGCCGGAGTGGTCGTCATCGCGGCCAGGGCCACCTCACCAGGCAATCCTCGTTTGACGGCCGTACGAACTTGCTTCAAAAAGGTTCCCGGATCGTCTAACCCATCGGTGGTCAAGGCAAATTCGATTCCCGCGGCATCCAAGCGTTTAGGATTCTCCGGTGCAAAATACCAATGCATCCAATCGGTCAGCGTCGAATCATTGATCGCCGCAAGCGTCTCGGTCGCAAGCACTTTGGGAAAATCGACAGGCAACAAAAACGTTCGCCCGGTCGCTGCAATTTCGTCCAAACTACGGTATTCGCGTCCCGAACCACGCAGCAGGATGTCGAGCGAGAATTCATTGGCGATCGCTTCGGCACGGATCGCCATGCGTTCGTTGTCCGCATCAAACAGGAAGCGTCCCTCGGTAATTGCTTGCGACAGTTGCTCGAGTGCCAGCGACGGTTCGGGTCGGTTCAATCTTGTATTTCGCTGATAGACCCGATTGGCATCGCGATACCATACCGCGTCATAAAGCGATTGCCGCAACAGCGCCGTGGCCCCCATTGGCGAATTGGGATAACTGTCGCGTTTCTTTCCACGCGGCACGGTCAATGCGGTGTGTTGAAAAACATTAGGTCGCAATAATCGCTGCGGGTGATCAGCGTCCGTCAGCAGGACCACACAACTGCGGCCTTTCAAAATGCCGCCACTCGGAGCGAGCAGCTGTGTGGTGATTCCCTGGCTGCGACGCTTGCCATCGTCCGCTTGCTTTTCACCGCTGACCCAAGCGGCATGATATTCGGGCGTGATGTTGCGGTTCCAATATCCCGTTCCCTCCACGACCGGGTTCTCGGGAAGATCGACCTCGTGAAACGCATCGATCAGCCCCGCGTAGATTCGTTTGCCCGACACATCCACTCGTTTGGCACCGGCGGGCACGTCCAATTCGCTCCCCACACGGATGATCGTCGTCCCATCGATCAACAATGACATGACTTTGGGCGTCGCTCCGGGATGAGTGACCACCTCGGCTCCCTCTAGCAACGTTGGCGAGGGATCGGCTTGACGGAGTTGATCGATCGGCTGCGTCGTGGCGGATCGTACCCCCTTGCCCGCTTGAGCAAACAACGTCGGGGCATCGCTGCCCCCCCAGCACAAAAACACAGCAAAACAAGCCAACGGCCATGCTTGCTGGAGAGAGTTTTTCTTCAGACACATCGAGATCATCTGCACCGCTTTCAACGTACAGCAGGAAACAAAGACGAACGAACGAGCCCCGAGCGGGGGCTCGCGTCAATGTTAATCGCTGCAGAAAGAATCACCAGGGACTGAGTTGACCTCCCCCGAACCTCGTTCCTTTGTCACACTTTTCGCGGCGTCGAGCGGCAGGAAACGATCCGTAACGGAGCGTTTAGAGTTCCGAACCAAAGATCCGAGCGGCAGTACTAAAGAAGCGGCGGCGAAGTGAATCAGGTTCCTGGCGATCATCACACTGTGCCTCCATTGCGGTGTACCAATCGCCGAGCTCGTGAAGGACGCGGGGATCATGAATCGCCAGCATCATTTCGTAATTGAGGAAAAAGCTGCGCATGTCAAAATTCGCCGAGCCAATGAACGCGACCTCATCGTCGACTAGAACCGCTTTGGTATGCACGACTCCGTCGCGGTACCGCAGCACTCGGGCGCCCGCCTCGTGCAAATCACGACTGTATTCGAATCGTGCATAGTCCGCTGGCATCATGTCGCTGACATTGGGAAACATGATCCGAACATCGATTTCGCGTCGACATGCCATTTCGAGTGATCGCATCGCGATGGACGAAGGGATGAAATAGGGGGTCACGATCCAGACCCGCTTCGTGGCTCGCTGGATCGCCGTGATCAACAGGTCCTCCATGACTTCGCCAGGCCCATCGGCTCCAATCGGGATCACTTGCACCCGGCTTGCCCCGTCGTGCTCGGCATTCGCCGTGGACCCCCCCTGATGTTCCGATCCGTCCTTTTGCGAATCGCAATCGCCCGATTTGCCATCGATACGTTCGCACGGTTCCGTATTGCCATCACTCGATTCGGTTTGCTTTGAATCGCATGACTTCGGTTGGAATACCCCGCAACATGGAATCTCCTTTTGCAAATCCGCTTCATCAAGCGAGTGGTCTCGATTGACAAACCGCCAATCGGACCGGAAGACCGCTTCGACTTGGCACGCCGCGGGCCCCGTAATTGCCACACACAGATCCACCCAGGTATCTTCATCGGGCTGATCGGTGATTTCGTACTGCACCAAGTTAGCCCCTCCGACAAAGGCCCGTTTGCCATCGGCGATCACAAGTTTTCGATGATTGCGAAAATTCAAATAAGCGAACCGGGACAAACGTGACACGGGCTTGAACGTCATCGCTTCGCCACCCGCATCGCGAACGGTGTCGAGCATTTCATCGGGCATCAAAAAAGCACCGACGCCATCGACTAATAACTTCACGTCGACGCCCGCTCGAGCCTTGGCCGCCAATTTGTCCATAATTTTATGACCAAGATCATCATCCGCCATGATAAAGCTAAGCACGTAGAGCGATTCGGTTGCCGAGTCGATTAGCTCGAACAGATGCTGATACATTTCTTCCGGTTTTGCCAACAACTTGACGCAGTTACCAGGCGTCGCGGAGGCGAGCCCACGACGAATACCAATGTTCGACAAACCACACTGATCATGCACTTCCACGCTGGGACATGGCGGCATTTTTACGATACCACGCAGCTCATGCTCGGCAGATATTTTGCGGCCCGCAAAGATCAGGTACAGCAGAAAACCAACAGGTGGACAGACCAGGATGACGACGATCCAGCCAAACCGGCCGACATGTTTTCGCTCGTCGTGGCGCATTGCGGTCATAGCGACCAGCATCAACAAGGCCCCAATCACCGATCCGACATACCACCCCACATAGACCATCTTGTTCCCATCTGTAGTTTGTGATTCATTGCCCAATTCCAGCGGGGCGACGAAGCCAAGGAGCAAAGGGCATGCCAGAGAAAAGACGGGCACGCCAAACTAAAGACATGCAAATTATCGCCTCGACGCCTAATTTCCAAATCAGGCGTCACTGGGTGAATGAATCGCAACCCCAGCGTTCGTTTAGACGCGGTACGGGCGAGATTCACCGCAGCTAAATCCGCGAGACGTATTGACCGCTCAATCGGCGGATCAGCGACCGCATCTCCAGAACGCTGATGGTGGCCATCACGCGGTGGGCGGGAAGTTCGGTTTTGACAATCACTTCGTCGATTGGCGTGCTGGTTTCGCCGATCGCGTCGAGTACCGCTCGCTCTAGTTCATTCAGCAGCAAATCGGCACCGCTGCGAATCGATTGACCATCGCCTGCATCAATCGGGTTGCACATCGGTCCGATTCCTTCGAGCACGTCTTCGATCGTTTGCACCAATTTAGCACCATCGCGAATCAATTGATTACACCCTCGCGACATTCGACTGGTCACCGGCCCAGGCAATGCAAGCACTTCTCGATTCAACTCGCATGCCAAGCGAGCGGTGATCAACGCGCCGCTGCGATCGGGAGCTTCGATTACGAGGGTCGCGAGCGACATCCCGGCGATCAACCGGTTACGCTGAGGAAACATGCCTGCATGTGGTTTCGCATGCGGCGGATATTCGCTAATCACCGCCCCGGCATCCGCAATCGTTTTGGCCAATCCCTTGTGCTCGCTCGGATAGATCTCGCCCAACCCGCTGCCGAGAACCGCGATCGTTCGGCCGCCTCCGTTCAGCGCCCCTTCGTGCGCAGCCGAATCGATCCCGCGGGCCATCCCGCTGATTACCGTAATCCCGGCTCGCGCCATTGCATAACCAAACCGCTCGGCTTGCTTTAATCCATACGTCGTGGCGTGGCGTGTTCCGACAATTGCCACGGCAAGTTCATCGCTGGCAAGCAGCTGTCCACTGACAAACAAAATAGGCGGGGCATCGGGAAGATCAAACAGCGGTTGAGGATAATCTTCGTCTTCGGATGAGACGATCGAGACATCCTGCTCAGCACACCACTGGATCATCGAATCGACATCAATGTGATGTGATGCGGTCCGGATCACGTGCACCAATTTGGGACCCACTCCATGTACCGATGCCAATTGAGAGTCGGAAGCTTGCAGCGTTTGCAGAGCCGACCCAAATCGGTCGAGCAGTCCTGTTAGAATTCGCGGCCCCACGCCCGGCAGCATCGCAAGCCGCAACATCGTTTTCGTTTCATCGCTGACAACACGGGCCGGTCGAGGCGACGTGTCATGCATGTTGTCGGCATACGTCCCCGCCAGCAATCCGTCGTCTTGCTGGTCATCGTCTTGCTGGATATCGCCTTGCTGGGCATCGTTGGGCAAGACCTCGTTGGGCAAGGCATCCTCGGGCAGCTTAGCGGACTCGGGACCATCGCCCCGAATCGAATCCTCGCACCAGGATCCGCCGTCACCGCCGTCGCTGCTGAGCATGGGTTCGATCTCCATCAACGCGTCCCTCGATCCACCTTGCTACTGAGCACCTCGCTCCACTACCACGTGCTACTACCTACCAAGCTTGGGCTTGATCGCCAGTGATTAGAAATCGCTGACGACCTCGTGTCCTTGATAGGTAATCAACGAAGCATAGATCTCCGCATCGATCTGTTCGGAAATAAAATGAGTACTGCCATCGGCAAGATTGATTTGCAGTCCTCCGACGTGAAACGAATACGCCTCGTTGTTGTTGGTTTTGTTGATCACATAGGGCCCGGAACAGCTCAACCCATCGGCGGCAAAACCGTGCATCGGAATGTAGTTACCTGGGTTCGCCCAACCGCCAAGCGAAGCACGCGAATTGGTAACGTTGACGTTGCCGCAGCCATTATTATTGGTCGAAGGCCCAAGCCGTCCCATGACAAAATACTGGGGGCGCCCCGCACACTCGACTAACAACATCGTGTTGGAGAGTCCGTCCAAGACGTCTCGAAACCGAGTGACCCGCGACGAATGAAACAACCCGCGTCGATTGACTCGAGGTTTCACATAGCCTGCGTCAACGATGTTCTTCGTCACCTCGCCATGAGGAACATAGTCGGTCGTCGCGGTATCGATTCCTGAACCGAGTCGATCCAGTTCGTGGTTGTCCGGTGTCGAGGGACACAAATAAGTTTCCACATGAGTGGCGATTGCGTCTTTATTTCGAACGTCATTCCAATTGACGCCAAAGTCATACCGTTCAAAGAGTGCCGACTGTTCGACAAAGGGCAACAACGAAGCCGCCCAAGTATGGCTGCGTGGACTCGGTTGGCTCTTGCGTGGCAGTTGCTGATAGAGCGAATGATAGTTGTGCGCGGCCAAGCCAATTTGCCGCAGATTATTGGAACAACTCATTCGCCGTGCCGCTTCTCGAGCCGCTTGCACCGCAGGCATCAATAGGCCTATCAGCACGCCGATGATAGCGATCACGACAAGCAGTTCGACGAGGGTAAATCCGCTACGACACCGCAAGCGATGCAAAACCCGAGGTCTTAACCGAGCGAAGCTTCCGCAAACTGGATCTGTCGCGCGCACGTGTCACCCCCGTAACCGCGACAGTGGATGAGAAGAAACGCGCTCACCAGCGACCTGCCGCCCATCGCCCGTGAAGCGTCAAGTATAAGGGGATCGAGCGGGCAAAGTCGAGCAACAAATCAAGTTGTGTCGTAATTCGACTCGGTTGCGACCGTTTTGGTTCGCGGAAAGCGGTAAAAAACCTGGATTGCGACGACAAGCGAAATGGTAATCAACACGGCACCCGCCAAAAACGGAGCTCCCGGAATCTCGACCGGAGCGGCATCGCCAGTGAAGTAATTAAACAATCCCGCAGTGAAAAAGATGGGAGCGATCACATTCGTCAAACTGACCAATGACGTCAACGCGCCTTGAACTTTGCCTTGATCCGAATCGCTTACCGTTCCCGAAATCAAACTTTGGATCGCGGGCCCTGCCAAACCGCCTAGCGAACCAAACACGATCAAAACGGGGATCATCCAAGCCTGGTTCGCCAACCCATATCCCGCAAACGCGACCGCTGAGATGAGCGTCCCGAACAGCACCGCGTTACGTTCGCCAAAGCGTTTGATGAACGGACGCACCAAACCACCCTGTACAACGATCGCGGTAATACCGACTAAACCAAGAGCCTTGCCATTGGCTGCCGCGTCCCAGTCGAACAGATAACCGGTGTACAGCACCCACACGTTTTCCAAGCCGCGTTGTGCAAGCGACTTACATAGAAAGACGACGGTCAATCCGACCACAAAGGGATACACCTTCAAATGGTTCAAAGTCCGAAACGGATTGCCGTGGGACAGCAAAAATTCACTGCGGCGACTCTTTGGCAACGACTCAGGCAACACAAAGTAACCATACAACCAATTCACCATTGCGAGTGCCGCGGCCAAGAAAAATGGCCAACGCAAATTGTAGCTGCCCAACAATCCACCGAGTGCCGGTCCGATCGTAAAGCCGAGTCCGAACATCATTCCGACAAAACCGAAGTTGCGGGCACGATTGGCATCGGTCGAGACGTCGGCGATATAGGCGTTTGCGGTTGTAATGCTAGCGCCCATCACTCCGGCAAGTAAACGACCTACCAACAGCCACCAAATGTTGGGTGCAAATCCTTGAATCAGAAAGTCGACTCCCAACCCAAACAGCGATACCAACAAGATCGGTCGCCGCCCAAACCGATCCGACAGCGCCCCGAGAATCGGCGCGAATAGAAACTGCATCAACGCGTAGATCGCGCCAATCACCCCAACATAGAAACTGGCGCCGGACTCCTCCGCTCCGATCAATTCTTGGATCAACTCGGGCAAAACAGGAATCACAATTCCAATGCCAAGAATATCGATAAACAGCGTCAGCAAGATAAAGGTGATCGCGGCCTTGCGTTTCTGACGCGGCAGCGGCGACCCGGAATCATTTGAATCGGACAGATCGTTTTTCAGGTCGCTCAATGAAGTCTCTTGAATTCAGTCTAAAAGTTTGGCGAGGCAAGCTCGCCCGATCAGCCATGACTTAGGATGCCGCAGTAAACCAACGAGCGACGTGACGAAGTCCTTCGCTGGGGGCATGTTTGGGCCAATACTCGAGCCCCACATAACCGTCGTACTCACTCGATTGAATCGCGGCGAAAATTTGCTCGTAATTCAATTCACCCAAGGTTAATTCATGACGGCCTGGGTTTCCTGCGGCATGAAAGTGCCCGATCTTGTCGATGTTTTGCATCAAATTGTGGATCACATGCCCTTCACTGATTTGTTGGTGATAGATGTCAAACACCACCTTCACTCGGGGGCTATTGACCTTATCGATGATCTCAAACGCCTCGTCGCTGCGAACCAAATAGTAGCCCGCATGATCGACCAACTCGTTCAGCGGTTCGATGACCAACGTGATGTTCGACGCTTCGAGTAACGGGGCGGCTTCGCGCAAACCATCGACCAGAGATTGGTGCTGTACTTGACGCGAAACACCGGGACGAAAATCGCCGACCTGGGAAATCAAGACAGGGCAATCAAGCTGCTTGGCCGCGGCGATCGATTCTTCGAGTCCCGCTAGGTATTCCGAGCGTTTTTCAGGATCAACCAACGAAATGAACTTGGTGCAACATGCCGAAATCGACATCCCGTTGGCGTCGCGCTGTTGAATCAATTCGTCGAGATTTTTTTCCCACCAACACCAAAACTCGAAGGCTTTGATTCCCGCATCGGCCACAGATTTGACCGCATCCGCCAAAGGCACGTTCTCGAAGACGGCGTCGATACAGACAGAGGGTTTTAGTTGGTTTGGCATGAATCGGGGCTATCGATTGGAGACTTCTGGCAAATGGAGGGACTTCGGGAGCAACGAAAAGGGCCAGCATAGATATCTAACGACGCGGTATCCGCGGTCTGTAATACCGCTGCGGCTATGCAGGCGACGGAATCGGCAAAGTCTACACCAATGCAGACAAGGAGCACGAGGGTGCTGGTCCTAGGGGGTGGGAAGCTCGACAAACAATTGTGGCGCCTCGGCCGAATCTCGCTCACGGCTCGAGAACGCCAGCAGGCTGTTGTCCGCATTTCCACCAGCCAAGATCAAAGTGACCGAGCGGCTTTTGGCACTTCGCAAAAATTCGGTCAGCTCAGCGCCCCCGATCGATACTTGACGATCGTTTCGGTTGTCCTTTGCGGTGATTTTTGTCTCGGCCAACACCGGCAGAGACCCCAAGCCGCGTTTGGAATACGAATTCCCCCACGTCAATGCAAACCGTCCTGATTCCTGCCATCGCTCGGCCGCTGGTGTGTCAACGCCATACAAACGCAACGTCGCATTGGACGGGCGCTCATCACCCGGCAGCGTGAGCACCAGCTTGGCATCTTGAATCTTATTCCGTTCCTTGCCGATCGCACCAAGATCAAATCGCATGTAGGCATGCTCAAGCTCGGCGCCATTTCGCGTCTG
>NZ_ANOG01000257.1 GCF_000346295.1 Rhodopirellula maiorica SM1
AACCGCTAGTGTTTTGTTCGCCGATCAGTCGTCAAACGTGCCCGTTGCAAAGGATTTGGCTTCGGTTCTCGCCCCATCTCGCTCCATCGACTTTCAGATTCCCGGATTAACGAACCCTGGCCGCGTTCTCTTTCCTCGCGACGGGATCACAAAACGTGATGCCGCAGCGTATCTTTTTCAAGTCAACAAGTGGTTGTTGCCGCACATCGTAGATCGACCGATCAGCCTACTCCGCTGCGCAGACGGCATTGATGGCGAGCAGTTTTTCCAGAGGCATCCTGGCAAAGGATTCCCATCGGAGATCACAACGCTTTCGCTAGATTCCGAGGACGAACCGTTGTTGGCGATCAACGACGCCGAGGCACTGTTAGCGACCGCCCAGATCAGTGCCATCGAATTGCATCCTTGGGGATGTCGCAGTGACGACATTGAGAATCCCGATCGAATCATTATCGACCTGGACCCTGACGAGGCGGTCGGTTGGAACGTATTGGTGGAAGCCGCGTTCATCGTTCGGTCTGAGCTGGAAAGCCGCGACTTGAAGACCTTTGTAAAAACAACGGGAGGCAAGGGATTGCACGTTGTGGTTCCACTGACTGGCCAGCACACCTGGCAGCAGGTTTTCGAATTCTCGAAGTTGTTCGCGACAGCGCTCGCGAAGTTGCATCCCAAGCGATTCGTTGCGAATATGTCCAAGTCGCGTCGGCAAGGCAAGATCTTCGTCGACTACCATCGTAACCGTCGCGGGGCGACCGCCATCGCCGCGTATTCGTTGCGTGCCCGCCCAGGTGCTTCGGTGTCAACGCCGATCACTTGGGATGAATTGCCGATGGTCAATCCAGGTGACTTCACGTTGCGCACTCTGCCCACTCGATTGGCAGCTCTGCGAACCGATCCGTGGGCGGGCTTGGAGTCGACCGAACAGCGACTCGCCGAATGATCATTTGCCGGCTGAGGACGATTCATCTTCTTTCGGCCCATCCGCGTACGCACGCATCATCAAGGAAGCGGCGTTGCTGTGAATCATGATGGACAATGCGATGGTTGTAAGAACGATGCCCGCTAGTCGGTTTGCCGTTGCGTCTTCCAGTCCATGACTGATCGCGTAGCTTAGATAGTAGAGCGACCCTATTCCACGAATGCCAAAAATGGAGATCATGCCTTTCTGAGTCAAGCCAATGTCTTTCGCCCGTAATGCCATCATGACACCCATTGGCCGGATTAGGAAAAACACAAACATTGCAATCCACCAATCCGTCGCGATCGTCCAGTAGGTTGTTACAAGTGCGCCGACCATGACGACGACAGCGACTTCCATGATGTGCCCGAATTGATTGTTGACCGCCGTCACCGTGTGCATCAGTTTGTCAGGCTGCTCGCCTTCGGATCGCTCTTCGGCGTATAAACGCATTGCGGCGCCCGCCGCGAAAACCGCTAGAAATCCATAGGCATGGAAGAGTAACGCCGCTCCGTAGCTCAAACCAATTAGCCCCAGGGTTAGCGCTTCTTCGCAAGCGGTGGGAGAGTTCGCTTGCCGCTTGATCCACACTGCGGCGCGGCTGACCAGGTAGCCACTTGCCCAGCCGATCCCGAGTCCCGCAGTTGTCGCCCATAGCAGATCGACGGTCAACCATCGCCATCCGAATTCGCCAAGTTCGTGGTGACCGAGCAGCCCCAGTCCAAGCATGATGAACGGGAAAGCGGCTCCGTCATTTAAACCGGCTTCACCCGTCAGCGCGTACCTCAGTCGATCGGTGTCGTCGTGATGTTTCACCTGAACGTCGCTCGCCAGCACAGGATCCGTCGGTGCGAGAACAGCTCCCAGCAAGACCGCCGCTCCCAGGGGCAAGTCCAGTAGCAACGTCCCCAGCAGCGTGACTCCCGCGATCGTAATGACCATCGTCACAGACGCCAGCGGGATGGGGGCCCTTAGGTAGTGACGCCATTGCGGTTTTAGTTGCAATCCAGCGGTAAGCAAACTGAGCAGAACGGCGACTTCCGTCACCGACTCGACCACTTTGACATGCTTGATCAACTCAAAATCCAGCAATCCGGTTCCCCAGGGGCCGACAGCGGCTCCGACGATCAAGTAGATCGCGGGCATCGACACTGGCCATCGTCGCAGCGGCCCACGCCCCAACGCGGCCAGCAGAAAGATCAGCCCCGCCAAAAGCGACCAAGCGGTCACCGGTTCAATCGTCATCGTGGCATCCTTGTCTTAGTGTACCGGTTCCGAACATCGCTCAGTTGCGTACGCGACTACTTCATCATCGTCGCCGGTGGCAGGATAGCGAGCAATTCGCATCCACAACAATTGTGCCTCCGATTCACTTCCCGCTTCGTCCAGTATGTCGGCAAGATTGAACAAGGTGTCGAGATTGCTTGGATCAAGATCGACCGCACGGCGGAGTGATTCGATGGCGGACGAACGGTCGCCGGTTGAATGCAGACAAAGCCCCAGATTGTTCCAGGCTCGTGCATACTTCGGATTCGTTTTCACGCA
>NZ_ANOG01000258.1 GCF_000346295.1 Rhodopirellula maiorica SM1
CCCTTCGTTTGAGTCGATCGCATAACGCAGATGGAGTGGTCAGCGATATCGTTTCGCTGGGGCTTCAGGATGAGTTGATCGGCGAAGCGATCACCATCCCGCCGGGTGAAAAAGTGACCGTCCAGTTGCCGTTCAGTGTCCTCAATGCTGTCGAACGCGGATTTGGATCGATCGTTGTCAGCGGACGTGATGTCCAGTCGAAAGTTATCCATTTCGATGTTGGCAGTACCACTGAAAACGGAATCTGGATGCGGTGGCTTGCGTGGGGATGTTTCGGGCTAGCCACACTTGCCGCCGTGATTTTTACACGACGCCAGAAGTTGTTGTCTCGGTTCTGCCGAAACCCACGTGATGTCCAGGGTGAACGGCATCGAGCGGGGGCCGTGCTCGACCTGTTTTCGTTTTCACCCGAGAACGAAAGAGTTCGATTGGCCCCCATCGCCAATGGGCTGGAAATTGAACTTGGCGTGGATGAGTCTCGACCGATGGACCAAGAGGAATCGATCACTACGGACGAACTGGTTGCGATGCGGGCACCGGATGGGCGGGCGGTCGAAATCACGGGCTTCAGTCCCGAAGCCGATCTGTGCTGGGTCAAAGTCCTGTCCGGTGGGCCCGCTGAACGCGAACGAGCATGGGCGCGGCGTAAACAACGACTCGCGTTCATGAGTGCCATCGCCTGTTGCATCTTTGCGATCGGTATCAAGCACTCGTCACTGGTCGCCGAGATCGTGCAATTCACTTTCGATGCGCTACATCTTTCGTAGCGGTTTGTTTCGCGTTCCCTCCCCTTTTCGGAGTCCAATAAGATGAGAGTCAATAATCGAAGTCAATCCGCATTGGATCGACTGAAACGAGCCGACACCCCGACGTATCCACTGGCAATGACGTCCGCGACCAATTTCGTTGGTGTCGGGACCACAGGTACCGAAGCAATGCTTCAGTTGTTCGCATTTGTCTACGCGGTAACTGGCGGCTTGCCGCCGGCCAACACGCGCTGGTTTTCGATCGACGCAGATAAGGATTCGCGTGATCCCACCTCGTTAGCGCACCAAAAACACGTCCGGTTCTTGTCGACTGGGAAAGACGGTGCGGGCACCGTGATTAGCACCGGCTACGCGTTGGCATCCATAGCATTTCCTTCCATCAGGCAATCGATCTTGGAGTCGATGGCTGCCTTGATGAACGCTCGCGATGATCGCTTTGCAGTCAATCTGCCGCCGGCTCAGAATCAGTCATTGGTGGTGCTCGCCGGTAGTGCCGGCGGCACAAGCGGCGGGACAAAAGACTTGGTCGTTACGGGCGGAATCTTGGGTGCCGGTCACATCGGCCTCAAACGCTTCGACGTCACGATGGCAACCATCGGCGGTCAGATTCCATGGCGTGACATCAATCGCAGCGTCAATGCCGACGGGCGTCAACGGATCATGGCGAATTTTGCCGAGTCATCGATGTGGCGATTCGGGCAAATGGCCACCCATTGTCCAATCGAGATTGACGTTCCTGGGCAACGTCCTGTCCGCTTGCCAGCGGCGACGCGGATCGGAACCAGTCTTGAGTTCGACTGGGAGAGTGCGTCCAACAAACTGCAAACCAATGAGCAGGTGGTTGAAATGATGTCCGCCTGTTTGTTCCAGCGTTTCTTTACTTCGGTGGGATGCCGACGCGAATCACGACAATGTGACGACGTGAATTGCGGGCGTACCGGCCAAAAACATCCCCTTTTCCATGGAGTCTCCCTGGTATGAATATGCGTCCCACCCAATACCGACAAGTCCCACTGCAGCAGCAGGCAATGGGGACACAAGAAGCGAAACTCGCGATTTACACGCTGTATCAGCAAAGCTGCTGCGTCACGACTGCAGATGGATTGCGACTCTTGATCGACGGCAATCCGGGCAGCAACGACGGCATTGATGCGGTCATCCGAAAGTGCGGAATGACGGAGGCCGACGTGACGACGGTCGCCCAGATTGGTAAGGCGTTGCCAAAGCTACCAACTTTGGACTTCGGCGACCTCGATGTCACGGCGGACAGAATGGCGGAACTTGCCGACGACAATGGCGGGTGGCGTCGTCAATTCGAACAGGTTTCAGCCGGGCTGATTGATCATAAGGTCACCGAGATCGATGCCCGGATGGATGTCCTCGAAGAGTTGCTTGTAAGTCAATTCGACTTTGCTACAGCTATTGCCACCCTGACGGACCTTCAACGACGTTGGAGTCGCGATGCCGAAAGCATCGACACATCAATCTGGCAACCCGGGTTTTCGGATCGTTTGCGACATGCTGCCGAGATGTACCGACGGTTCGCCGTCGAACAATCTCAGCGTAAGGGTTGGCGTCGTGGGCTATCCAACGACGATCGCGATCAATTGCAGCAGCAATTCGACCGGGACTACCGACTCGCACTTCGACGAGTCGATCAATGCAAATCCGAGTTGATTCGGGGAATCAAAAAGCGATTGACAACGGAAGACAACGGTCGCTCGCTCACCGCCCGGGTTCGGATGCTATCGAACCGATGCGAACAGCTTCACGATTTGCGGTCGTTCCTGCGTGGGAGCATCACTCCCGTTGAAGACACCGTTACGGTCACGCAAGTGGTGAAGCAAACCACCGACCCGATCGGTGGGGACCAGAACCGATCAAGCATTCCATTTACCCGAGCGTCACGTCCTGACGGTGACCAGCAATGTACTTGGTCCCGGGCACGCCCGCTCCGAGTATGCGAGTGCCCGGTACCTTCGCGACAAAATGATTGGCGAAGGAACGTTCGCGCCGATCTATCCATTTGACCAGCGAATGGCTCGCCCATTGGCGATCACCGAGCGGCCGTTCGACCAGCGGGATAGCGTCGCGCTGTTTGACTTGGCGTTGGAGTACAGCAAGATCGTGTCCCGGCGAGACACGAAGGGCGAAGTGGTTTATACCGTTCCGAACATGGATGAAACCATCCGGTTCTGCTTTGAGGCAAGCGTGGCATCGCGTCGCACCGGCGATCCCGACTATTTCATTCGCTTGCTTGAAGAAAGCTGGTTCCCCGACTTCGTTGATTCTTGTGTCGACTCGCTGACATCGGGGTGGCACGAGGATCTGTGTCAACGCCTTGATAGCGCTTCGTCGACGGTGATCGCGAAGAAGATGGTCTCGCTTGGCATCTTGGAACAAAAGCCAAACTCGAAGCGGTTGCGATTCGCGGTGCCCTATAGCGCGATTCGACCTGTTCGCAGCGAACTTTACCGAATTGTCACAACCACCCGCACGGGTTTGTCAAAAACACGCTTCCTTCGAAAGCTGCACACCGTCGACGAACTCTACACTCGGGTGCTGGAAGACGTCATTAGCGGTGAAGCGATGGGCAAGATTCCCTACCGCCGCTTGACACCGTTTGCCAAAGAACACGTTGACGAGCGACGACGAGGAGCTGGGCTGTAATGAATGGCCTACTCGAAATCGTCGATTCCGCACCCGGACTGTATCTTTTTGCGGTTGCCTATTTGATCTATCACGTCGCCTGTTCGATGCGGCGTCAGCTTTCGTTCATCTCTGCGTGGCAGGACGTCTTTGGCTTGGGCACCTTCATGTTCCTGCTGCTGCGGCGACTTGTGTGGTTACAGCCTCGCAGCGTTAGCGAAGTGATGGACGCTTTGTTCCGAGCAATCGCATTCGGCATTGTGGCCTTCGCACTTGCGGGAGTTGTCGGTGTCACTTGCATGACGGTATGGAGGTCGATTCAACGTGTTCAGCAAGAAATCCAATTGCGAACCGACCGCTGGCGTCTTGAGAAAGAGAAGACACGCCGAGCCGGGGACAACGCGTTTTCGCCGCCGGCCCCCACCGCTCGTGAGGTCGAACAACAACGGCAGCGGCAGGAGCAACGCGACGCGGAGAACAAGAAGAGGGAGGAAGATCGACAACGACGCCTTGATCTCAAATTGCAAGCTGAGCTGGAAATGGAGTTCGCTGCCGATGAAACCCGGCATCGTGCATCGCCCTCAAAGATTCATAGGGAGTTGTCTCGATGTAATCCGTTTCGCTCCCGCCCGCAGCAGCATGGATTTCAGCGAGATCCGTAAGGCCGGGAGTGAATGCGATCGAGACCCAACGGGGATTAAACCGGTTGGTCGTTTGTGCAAGTTGCAGGCATCCAGCAGCTCGGTAGCGTTCTCTGCAGTTAAGTGACTAGCAACAACAGCAAGCTTCGACCAACCTAGCTGGGCAACCCGTTCTGGCGATACGTTTGCTTTGTTGCAACATCGCACCACACGCATCAATGCCTGAGCCGTACGCATTGGGATTCCAACCTCTTGCTCCACGTATTCGGTGAAGGTCGAGTATTCATGAACCCAATACCCTTCGCGGCGACATTCTTCCAGAAGGTAAGCCATGGCCAGCTGAGAAGAATCGAGCATCTGACCGAACATGATCAGACTGGACCGCACGAAGACGGCACGGCTGCCGTCAACGACAATCGTTTCTGTAGGTGTTGCATGAGCACGTGCGTCTCCTGCATCCGATCATCCTGACGTTTGATTTGCTCGTCCTTTCGATCGAGTTGTGTTTCTAACGTTCGGATCTGAGCGTCCTTCGCTTCCAGTTGGCTTCGCAGAATCTCCAGCACCATCCCAGACGGTTGGTTGTCAGCACTCCCCTTCTTTTCGTCAGCGGTTCCAAATTGCTCGATCACAAATTCCTGCTCAATCGTCCAGCGATACGGCTCCCCTGCCTCCTGTGCACGTTTCAGCTCTTCAACCGACGGTTGCACTTTATCGCGTGAAGCGTGATTCGGATCTTCAACAACGTCACGAATAAATCGTTTGATGGTGCTTGCAGAGACCGGCGTGATTTTGCTGGCTTCAACTGCAGAGATAAACTCAGACATAGGGGGTAAATGGAATGTTGATCCGACCCTACAGCAGCCAAAACAGAAAAGCAAGCAATTGAACGAGGAAGTGAACCGAGCGTTCGCACTTGCGTTCGAGGCATTCAAATCAACGGTTCGCGACTCGTTCGCGGAACTGTTCAAATTTGTTGTACGCAACAAACTCGCCAAAAATCGGCAATCGTTGCCCGCGTTCAGCGTGGTCCATGAACCACGCTCGAACGGATCAATGCGAAAGAGGGGAGAGGGGACCAATGTCGATCAGAACGCAGGAACCAACCGACCAATCAAGAGGCGTCCATGAACCAACTGCGACCCGCTCGCGGTCCATTCGGGAGCCGGGCAAGCGGTGCTTCTTTGTTTTTACATTGACCAAAGAGGGGATTGCGACCGTTCCTCGAACGGGACACGAACCAGCCGCGACCAGTTCGGCGGTCTAGTTTGACTGTTACCCATTGAATAGCCAATTCAATCGAACAACTTTTAGCCGATCAAGAACCAGTCAGGACCGAACCACTGATTCGTCCATGGACGTCTCCTCCACAGCTATTTCGCAGTTCGAGGAGCACGTCCGGCAGGAAAAATTCGCAGGTAGACGGCCACGATCGGTTCAAATAAACTTGCAGCCAGTGGACGAGAAACAATTCCGTGAATCGGTTTGTGATTTAAAAAGCGATCTCTTAGTGACTCGGTCCAACTTGGGTACAATCGCATGAAGTCTGACCCTTTGTCGGCGGAATAGATCTCTTATTCTGCCAATTATGGAGCATATCCTGTGGAAGACGTTCGATTGGCGAAAGCCATTTTCGTCAGCGAAGCTCGTTCATCCCGACGTCGAAAGGGCCATCTGCTTGCTCTTTCAAGTATCGGCTTCGCCTCGCTCGCACGTTCGCCAGAATTCTGCATCAAGCTCTGGGTAATCGAGACCAAAATCTCGTATTCCTACATCACGGTTTTCGGGCTATTTCTAATCCCAGTTCTCGGCTATTCCCTGTGGCACGCTTCCGAGAAAGCTAAAAAGTTACGTGACGGTTTCTTGAAAGACTACAAGTCTTTGTCAAACTTTGACAATGTGCTCATTTCAAAACCGTCGAGCGGATTTTTTGAAGACGTTGGATACGTCTACCCCTATGCACTCGCAATCATCGCAATGGTGACGACGATGATTCAGTTTTACAAATTGGATTCTTCGTTCTCGTTGGCATTTCTCGCATACGAAAAAAACTTCAAAGATGGTGCGGTAGCCTACGAACCCTGGTTCTCAATTTTTTACTTGATTGGCTTGGCTCTGATTGTTCTGTGGACTTATCGCGAACTCGCTCCCCGTAGCAAGGAGTCAGTAGCGATAGACGCTGAATCGGGGAACGAGCGAGAAGATTCGACGCCAGACGCGTCATGACTTTTCATGAATGACAGGGTCGCCGGGGCACCGCAAATTCCAGTGTTAGCTTGGCTCTAGGCGATAAACATCGCATCAGCATTCTCACAAAGCCGCACATGCTTTTTCCAACAGCAAACGTGTCAACGCCGATAAAGAACTTTTTGTTTCTTGATTGATGATGAAATGGTAGAGATTGTTGGTTTTTTGCGGGAAGTCAACGCGGCGACATGCAAACCAGGCTAGCGGTGCGGGGTAAACGGGTATACTTCCCATGCCAAACACACTAGAAATTTCACAAGCGAGATTAATTTCGGATGATTTGTTACGGAAGCCATAAACGCGGTTGGAATGGTGCCCTCTTCCTTCTCGCCCTGGTCCAATTACTATTCGTTGGCTGCAACGGGGATGTTACGATCCCACTGCCGACTCCAAAACTTGAGCTGTCTGTCGACGAGAAATTGCCTGCCCAAGTACTTTCGTCAAGCCAAGGCTTGACGGTCGATGGAAGCCTGACGCTAGTGCCTGGGACCTATAAATACGGGGATGTGTTGGTCGTTGTTCAAGACCACACGGACGTCACCCTGTCGGATATTCGCTTAGACTTTGAGCGGATTGACGCGGAGACGATAAAGGTTATTCCGTCTAAGTTTGCAATTGCTTTCTCCGAAACGGTAGATGTCGACGGAGTTCAACTCGCAATGTTGGACGGCGACGCAAGCTCTACTAAAGTGCAAGTCGATGTGTATGGGACGCTAAAGAACTTAATCGCTCTAGCGGTTGTCGAGGCAGTAGTCGTTCCGCAAGAGTCCTCCGTAGAGGAAATGGTTTCAAAGGTTGTGCTCAATAGTGCGAGAGTTGAGATGCGACCCAAAAGCAGCATCCGTCTAGGCGGTTTGGACATGAAACTTCTTGCAGGTGAACAGGCTGTGGGCACATCCGTCCACTTGGGCCGAACAACCGCAACTTTTGACCGACATCAAGATGGAATTGACGGAGAAGGAAGCATCAAGCTTAACTTGAGTTGCAGTATCGAAGGGAGTCATGATGAGCAAACGGAAGTCGTTGGCAAAACGGTCATGGTGATGGGGGCGGCGGCTTGGACGGTCAAGACTGGTGTATTCTCGGCAGAGACTGAGGAACCGTTATCAATCACACTAGAAAGATTAGATGTAAAAAGCGAACAGTTAAATTTCGTGCTAACTCCTTCAGATGAAAGTAAGAGATTGACTCTCAAAGCTGATGGGAATTGGGCCACCGATACCTATGCCGTGGCCCTCAGAATGTCCGGTGTGACCGTCGAAGGCTCGTCGGTGGTCGATGGGGGGAAAGTAACGCTGCGAGGAATTCTGGATGAGTCGCTTGCAGTCTGCAAGCACGGTAAGCTTCATTCCGTCAAGACGGAGAAACCCGCTAGAAATGTAACCGTCAATTACAGTAAGAAGCTTGATGACGCCCGCGTTCTAGAAATCAAGTCCGAGTTGCCGAAGATTAACGTAAGTCTCGACTCGAAGAACGATAGCCTTGGCATTTCTTTCGCTGATGTGGTCGCACAGGCTACTCAAATCCTGGTTAAAGAGAAAGGCTCTCCATCAGTCACGATGGTGTGCGGTAGTAGCCGCCTTTTGGCCACGGGAGCGAAATTTTCTGGTGGAATAGATGCGATAAAAATATCGCTTGATAGCGGGGCAATTGCGGAGTTTTCTGATGTTGTAGTCGAAGAGTTGTCGGATGAAGGTACAGGAAGTGTTTCCTGCGTTCTCCAAGACAGTGCATTGCCAACAGTCATGAGAAAAGAACTGGGGGACACATCACTTACAACAAAGACGGTGCGAATCATGCTGAAGGGATGGAAGCCACTCAGCATCGATATGCACGAGTTTACTGCTTCAGCAGACCTGCAGGCATTACAGAAAATTGCTCGCGAAGCAATCGAAAAGAAGCACTCTGTCGATAGCAAAGACAAGTTCGTCCCAATTAAGTCAGCCGACGTAAAGCTTACGAGCTTCAAGTTGTCACCTGCCCAGAATGGGACGCACGTTCATCTCACGGGAACGGTTCGCATCGATGGCAAAGTAAGGGTGAAAAGTGACGATGTGCTTA
>NZ_ANOG01000259.1 GCF_000346295.1 Rhodopirellula maiorica SM1
GCCGCGTTGCCCTCCCCGAGAAACTCGCTGAAGGCTCGATTCTCGACTCTCCCGTCTTCGCCGGGCGGGTGAATTCCGGTAGCGGTCACCACGCGGGGAAAGCCTTGCACACGATGACAGGCTGAGAAGCCTATCCCACATTGACAAAACTCTTGGCGAGTTTCGCTACCAAACGCGTTGACAAACGAGGCCTTCCACCTGATGACAGGCTGGAAGCCTATCCCACATTTGGGTGCAGTGCGAGGTGAGGAGCCCGGAAGCGAGAGGTTGCTCTCTCCGGACCAAGGGACCGTCACTGCGGCTGGGCGTTGAGGTTCCAGTTGTACTCGAGATACGTCACCGTGGCGGAGTTTTGTAACGCGGCGTTGCGAGCATCCTCGCTTGGTAACCAAGGCGAGATCCGCTGTAGTACTGTCGCTTGGGTACCACCGAAATCTCGACTAAACCAGCTGAGAATCGCCGACAACTCTAGCTGATCTTGCGATGCATCGTATTGAAAGCTCTGTGCACGAGCAAAAAAGTCGAGAGTATTTAGTTCGAGTTGCTGCTGGACTCGATCGGCAACATAAGCTTCGTTTAACAGTCGCGGACATCCGATCGAGGCAGCCACGATGGCGAAATGAATACGAGGCTCGTCCATTTCTCGCAGCACCTCATGTTCGATTTGCTCGAGCGAATAGGGCTTGCCTCCGACATACAACTGCAAATCTTTCCACATGTTGTATCCCCACGATTTGGAGGTGTGATTGCGGATACTGGTGGTCGGATACTCTCGCAGTACTCCATGGACCGTGACGGCGTTGTAGGCATTGATCCAAAACGCAAGCTTTGCATCGTTGGACGATGGAACACGCACGCCAGCGACCGACAATTGTTTTAAGTAACGGTTCAAGACCTGGACGTCACTGCCGGACGCTTTGAGTGCCTTGTAATTCACCATGCCGTTGGCGTCGACATACTTGCGAAGCAGCGAATTCCATGCGGAGTGATCGATTCGGTCCATCGACAGGTGGGATGAGACTTGGGTGCCAACGAAAATTGGGGAGTCGGCATGAACCGCCATGCCACCCGCCAGAGTTGCAAGCAAGGCAAAAACGAGCGTTTTGCTGTGTGAGTGGACCATATGATTCTCCTTGGCCATCCGTGAACGAAACCGTGTGCTGTGGGATTGGGACACACCGCAGACGAGAGAATGCCCATCGCGTTAAAATTTTTTTCGATGCGTTCTCTTTCGCAGCAATCGCATCGTTGTGCAACGGCAAGTTGGACTGGATACGGACGCCACCGACGTGATAAACGAGCAATATTGGATGGACGTCACGCGATTTTTGGGCGATCGCACGTGCTTATCTGGCGATCGCACGTGCCTACTTGGCGATCGCACCTTGGCAGCCTGATCCGGCACCGGCGGTGCAGCCAAAACAATGTTGCCCCAGCACGATCTGGCGTTTGGACAGCGCGTCGTAGTCAAAATCCTGGATATGCATCGGATGGCCGGCGGCCACTTCCAAGTTCAACATTTGGTTGAAATCACAATCGAATAGCCGGCCATCCCAGCCGACTGACAGTGTGTTGCGGCACATCAATCCGTCGATTGCCGCGGGGTTGTAGGCGTCGACCAGCTTCTGCATATAGGTGTCAAACTCGTTGGTTTGAACCAAGTATTCCAGATAACGACTGACAGGCATGTTCGTGATCGTGAACAAGCGGTTGAACTGAATTCCAAAGCGAGCGTCGAGTTCTTTTCGATACGCAGCTTCGAGCGTCTGTTGGTCTGGCGGCAAAGAGGCGCCAACGGGGTTATAGACCAGTGTCAACATCAGCCCGCTGCCGGGTTGGCCATACCCCAGATCGTTGAGTCGTTTTAATGCTTGGACCGATTTCGAGAACGCGCCGTCACCGCGTTGTGCATCGGTGTTTTCTTCTAAATAACAGGGCAACGAGGCGACGATTTCAACTTGGTTTTCAGCCAAAAACTCGGGCATCTCGGTAAACCCCTTGGCCAACAAAATGGTCAAGTTGCAGCGATCGATAACGTGCCGGCCGAGCAACTTTGCGTGTCGGACAAAATGCTTGAAATTTGGATTCATCTCTGGCGCGCCCCCAGTCAAATCGAGCGTTCCGATTTGAGGATGATCCCTCAGCACGCTGATGCAGGCATCGACGGTTTCACGCGTCATGTTTTCGCGCCGATCGGGGCCTGCGTCGACATGACAGTGGCTGCAGGTCATGTTGCAAAGCTTGCCGATATTGACTTGCAAGATATCGATTCGATCGCTGGCGAGTTGCTTGACTCCTGATTCGCTTAGCTTCGCCGCGAACTTTTCAGCGCCACGCGGTGGCGTCAGAACGACCAACTGTGCCGTCGGATTGGCCAGCGGGTTGCCTCGATGTTGCAGCGATGTTTTGGGTTGCGGCATGAGCGGTCAATGAACTCTTCGATGCGAGGATGAAAATGAGGGCGTCCGTCGTGTGTGAAAC
This sequence comes from Rhodopirellula maiorica SM1, assembly GCF_000346295.1. Lineage (GTDB taxonomy): Bacteria > Planctomycetota > Planctomycetia > Pirellulales > Pirellulaceae > Novipirellula > Novipirellula maiorica. The sequence continues at coordinate 2,482 of NZ_ANOG01000259.1, forward strand.
ACGACTACCCGATGTCGACTACCTGACGTCGGTAATAAACGACGCTGTGGCAAGGTCTTCCTTACACGCAAAACGCGAAAAACGCCAAATTGAAGTGACGGAGCATGAAAACGTTCGCATATTTATCTGTTTGAGAAACAAGTTGTAAGAAATTGGCGACGACGCCGTCCCTCTGTCTCCTGATCAATGTCGCCACTGATGGCTCCGCGAATCGGTGTGTACGGTACAACTATCAAAATAGGTCAAATGCGTGTCGACGAACAGCGAACTTATCAACGCCCCCACATCAAACAAAAGCGTCCCTTCGATGTCATCGCAATGGATCCAGCTTCAACCTCACGACGAACACAACCAAACGCTGCAGGCCAACGTGCATCCGGCTGATTGGGTCAATCCGAAACCAAGCGGCGATTACCACTTGGTGGTGATCGGAGCGGGATCCGCAGGGTTGGTGACCGCCGCGGGCGCTGCCGGATTGGGGGCTCGTGTCGCGTTGGTCGAGCGAGAATTGATGGGAGGGGATTGCTTGAATGTCGGCTGTGTGCCCTCGAAGGGGGTGATTCGGGCGGCGCGAGTTGCCGCGACGGTTCGTGATGCCGAACGCTATGGCGTGCATGTTCCCGACGGCGTCGAGGTGGATTTCGCGAAAGCGATGCAGCGGATGCGGCGATTGCGGGCCGAGATCAGCCCCAATGATTCGGTGAAGCGGTTTACTGAAATGGGGATCGATGTTTTTCTGGGCAGTGGAGTGTTCGTTAATGATCACACTCTCAACGTGACTGCCGATGACGGAACCATCAGCGAGTTGAGTTTCAAAAAAGCGGTGATCGCCTCGGGGGCTCGCGCGTCAGCGCCGCCGATCCCGGGACTCGAGACGGTTTCGTATTTGACCAACGAGAACTTATTTTCGCTGACCGAATTACCCAAGCGATTTGGCATTATCGGTAGCGGACCGATCGGTAGCGAGATGGCTCAAACGTTCGCTCGATTGGGCAGCGAAGTGTTTTTGTTTGAACGTGGTCGACATCTGCTGCCTCGCGAGGATCCGGATGCGGCCGCCGTAGTGCAACAACACTTTCATCAGGATGGCGTCCATGTGTTGTTGGATGCCAAAGATGTGAAAGTCAGTGCCGAAGAGGACTCGAGCATTCGCATTCATGTCACGCAGCAGGGCGAAGCCAAAGAGGTGGTCGTCGATCAGTTGCTGGTTGCAGTCGGTCGTGCGGCGAACACTGAGGGACTGAATTTGGAAGCAGCCGGTGTCACTTATGACGATTCCGGAGTCGAGGTGAACGATCATTTACAAACGACGAACCCTCGCATCTATGCCGCCGGCGACATTTGTTCGAAATACAAGTTCACGCATGCCGCGGATTTTCAAGCCAGGATCGTGATTCAAAATGCTTTGTTCGCCATCGGCCCGTTCGGCAGAAAAAAGGCGAACGACTTGGTCATCCCCTGGGCTACCTACACGTCGCCGGAGGTGGCACATGTTGGTATGTACGAAAAGGACGCGAGTGATGCCGGCATTGAAACAGATACTTATGTCCAGCACTTGAGCGACGTCGACCGTGCGATCCTGGACGGTCAAGACGACGGGTTTGTGAAGGTGATCACAAAGAAAGGAACGGACAAGATTCTCGGTGCCACGATCGTCGCGGAACATGCGGGCGACATGATCTCAGAAATCACGCTGGCGATGACCGCGGGAATCGGCTTGTCCAAAATTGGTGCTGCGATTCACCCGTATCCGACGCAAGCCGAGGCAATTCGGAAATTAGGGGACCAATTCAGCCGCACACGATTAACACCATGGAGCCAACGGACGCTCGACGTGCTGAGACGATGGAACGTCGGCAGCTAAGCAGGTCTTTCCCAATCTTAGCCGCTTTGGCGCTAGCCACGGTTCCGAATGTCAGCCGCTTTGACAAACGCTGAAAAGCATTTTTTCGTAGCGAAACTCGCAGAGAGTTTCGGGTTTACTCGCGCGGCCGAAAGTCTCTGCGACTTTCGCTACAGCTAATTCGCGTTTTCCTTATACGAAAAAAAGCTTCACAGCGTTGCGCTTTGGCGCTAGCGGGCCGTCGATTTAATGAAGTTTCCTGTGGCAAGGAGTGGCTGATGGACTACCTCCTCCGTCATTGGTGTATTCGACGGACTAGGAAGTCCATCGTACGACCAAATCAACAAGCCGCTAGCCACGGTTCCTTCCGCACATGACGATCTGGTCCTGCTGCACCCGCGGAGCTTAGACAAACTTTTTTGATTTTTCTTGGCTGCCGCGCAAGATTCATCACCAGCGGTTACATCCGAGGCGATATACTTTTTTTCGGTGGCGATACGTTACAAACGCCCCGGTCGGAAGCGGAATTGGCAACCACTCTCGCAACGAGTCGTTTAATTCGCCAGCCCCACTACCGTCACGAACGCGTTACGAACGAGGCGATCTCGTTATCCTCGTTCATGTCCTTTAAGTGTTCCGTCCCCAACGTCGCATGAACGGCAAGGACAACTTCGCATCAACGACGAGACCATCCGTTCTGCAATAACCGACTTTACCGCCGAACCACGGCATGCTTCTCGCACGACGACCGAGGTAGCTCGAAAGTGAGACGCGTGTGTTTCGAAGTGAAATGCGGGGCGTTCATGTGCGGTGTTGACACAGACCGCTTGATCAACCAGCAACCTTCGTCCGCTTGCATTCGTCATTCCCTGCCAGTGGCAGCTGCAATGACGGGGCGCAAACCCGATTCCATGCTGTCAAACGGATCGCTTATTTAGCTTTTGCGAACTTAATGAAATGGCACATTGATTGCACTTATCGAAAAAAGCAAACTGTCATGAGGGGATGAGCTGATGTCTACGAATTATTTGCGAGCGGTTGAATTTTTCGGCGGACCGATCGACGGACACATCGATGGGGTCGCGGTCCCGATGAAGCCGTTTCTTGCCATCAAAACAGTCGCCCCTGAACAGCCGGTCAGTTCGCTGAGGTTGCTGTGGCGTTTGTTGCGATTGCCGGAACATCATCCTCCCGCGATTTTGGCGGTCTACGAGATGCAGACTCGTGATGCAGGAACGGGCTATTACTACTTGCGTTCGGTCGTCGCGACGGACTGCGATTTAAATCCGATCATTGTCGACGCGATGGTCCAGCGATCCGATCTGACTCTGGGTCCGCTGACGCTCGCCGATCTGAAATAGGCCAGCTTGGTCACCGTGGCAGCACACGCACGACGTGGCGAAATGCCGATGATGAGGCCCCGGTTAAGCAGCCCATCTACTTTTGCAACTATTAGAGGATGCTCAAGTAGTGGGATTCGCCAGAATTCCCATCTTTGCTGCTGAAACACCAGGAACTCTGGCGAGTCCCGCTACCAAAGTAGATGGCATTGGGCTCGCGCCGTGCCGCTACAAAATGCTTCCCGTGTTTTTCGGTGTTATCATAACCCGACCACGACGCCACTCCGCGTAGTGCCGCGACCGCGTGTGCTGTTTACTCTCGAGGACAATCATGAAGCGCCATTGGCCCTATTTTCTAGGCAACGACCCCCAGACTCCCAATACCGACTTGAAGGTGTTGGACAAGTATTCAGGTGAAGTTGCCGCCGAGGTGGCGTTGGCCGACTCGGCAGCAATCGACCGCGGGATCGCGGGATGTGTCGAAGCGGCCGGTCCGTTGGCGGCGATGCGCCCCTACGAGCGTCAAGCCATTTTAAATCACTGTGTGAAACGATTCACGGAACGATCCGATGAATTAGCGATGTCGCTGTGCATCGAAGCAGGAAAACCAATCCGCGATGCTCGCGGCGAAGTCACGCGGCTGATCGACACATTTCGGATTGCGGCCGAGGAATCGGTACGGATCGGCGGCGAACTGATGAATCTGGAAATATCGGCTCGTGCCGCAGGTTATCGTGGGATGTGGAAACGCGTTCCGATTGGGCCATGTTCGTTCATCAGTCCCTTCAATTTCCCACTGAATTTAGCAGCACACAAAGTCGCGCCGGCTTTGGCGGTGGGATGTCCATTCGTGTTGAAACCGGCCAGCCGCACACCGCTCGGGGCGTTGATCATTGGCGAGGTTCTTGCCGAAACAGATTTGCCCAAAGGCACGTTCTCGATTCTGCCCTGTTCACGTGACGGCGCCGATTTGTTTACGACCGATGACCGTTTAAAGTTGCTCAGCTTTACCGGATCACCCGACGTCGGTTGGGCGCTTAAATCGAAAGCGGGCAAGAAGAAGGTTGTCCTCGAACTCGGCGGCAATGCTGCTTGTATCGTCGACCGCGACGCCGATCTCGAGGACGCTGTGAAACGAATTGTCTTTGGCGCGTTTTACCAATCGGGGCAAAGCTGTATCGGGGTACAGCGGATCATTGCCCATGAAGCGATCTATGATTCGCTACGAGAATCGTTGGTCGCAGCGACCAACGCGTTGGTCGCGGGTGATCCCAAGGTCGAAGAGACGTTTATTGGTCCCATGATCTCCGAAAATGAAGCCGAGCGGATCGAGCGGTGGATCAACGAAGCGGTTGCAGCGGGCGGGAAACGGTTGTGCGGTGGCAATCGCGACGGGGCAATGATGGATGCCACGCTGTTGGAAGACGTGCCTGCGGACCAAACGATTTGCAGCGAAGAGGCGTTTGGACCAGTCGCCGTGCTGAGTCGGTTCACTGATTTCAGCGAAGCCCTTGCCGAGGTGAATCACAGCAAGTTCGGTCTGCAGGCGGGCATCTTTACTCGCGATTTGTACAAGGCGCATCAAGCATGGGACACGCTCGAAGTCGGCGGGGTTGTGATTGGCGATGTGCCATCGTGGCGAGTCGACAACATGCCTTATGGTGGCGTGAAAGACAGTGGGCTGGGCCGCGAGGGAATTGCGTTTGCGATGGAAGACATGACCGAAATTCGTAATTTGGTCATCCGCACCCTGAATTAGCAAGCCAACGGCTTAGCGGGACAGCGACCTAGCGGGCCAGCGGCTTAGTGGGCCAGCGGCACTTTCGAGAAGAAACGTTGCATCGACCATCCTCATCGCGGCTGACCGTTCTGACGGTGTGTACCGCGGATTATAGGGTGCACGGCGGGTTGCGTGCCGCAACGGCAATTGCAACGTCACCGGGGGCTGGAGTGGATTAGTCCAAAAGAGACTCGGGAACATCCGTTTACAGCTTGCTCTCTCTATGGGCGGTTAGACACAGCCATTTTGAGCTGTGCCATTCGGCCCCATTAGGTCGACTCATTTGGCACGTCGTATGCACTTTGTTTTTTTGCGGTTTCGGCTTCGAACACGCTGTAGGCTCAGGATACAAGTGGTCACTACGTGTGCCTGCAGCAATCCCCGTCACCTAACGGCCAGTCTAAATGGATGTGAGAGTCTTCATGTGAAAGGAAATTTGTTGTGATTACGGGCGGGCAGTTAAAAAGCACATTGTTTTTTGCCCGAAGCGTTATAGCCTTGCTGCCGCTGGTGTTGGCTTCGTGTTCCATCGGCGGTAACCGAAACGATACGCATCCGCTCCGGCTGTCGGGTTCGACCACGATTGCGCCATTGGCGACGGCGATCGCCGAACGATTCGAGTCAATGCACCCGGAGATTCAAGTCGATGTTCGCCGCGGTGGTTCATCACGAGGCATCGCCGACGCTCGCCGCAACCATGCCGATATCGGAATGGTGTCCCGCGAACTGAGTCCGGCGGAGCAGGATTTGATCGCCATCACGATTGCTCGCGATGGCATCGCGGTGATCGTGCACCGCGATAACCCCATCACATCGCTGACCAACAACCAAATTGCGGCGATCTATACAGGGGACATCCGTGATTGGCGTGACGTCGGAGGCGCGTC
>NZ_ANOG01000260.1 GCF_000346295.1 Rhodopirellula maiorica SM1
AAGGATTCGATACGATCATCCCCGGCAAAGTCAGCGAGAGTCGCAGCTACGAACGCTGGGAAGAACCAATGTTGGGGATTAACGGCGAAGGACGTGTCAGCCCGCTGGCTCCCGGTTGTCAAACATCGGTGACCGTGATCGGGCAGGACGGCAAGCCACTAATGTTGAATCACATTTTCAAAACCGAAGCGAACAGCGAAGGCGGCGGCGAGGATGGCCAGTTGTCGATCGACATGAGTCCAACGCAGCCGCACACGATCACCAAGAATGCACGGACGTGTGAATCGTGCCATGCATCCAACAAAGCACTCGGACTAGGGATCGGTTCGACGCGTCCTTGGAATCAGCAACATGTGGTCGATCTGCAATCGATCGATGGCACGATCCTGCCGAAAAAATCGCAGCCTCAGATGGCCGCGATCGAAAACCTCGATCACGACTGGTCTCAAATCGTCGACCGTGATGGACAACAGCTTGCCACCGTAGGGCACCATTTCCAATTATCGCGAGCGTTCAACAAAGACGAACTGAATCGGATCAGCCGCGAGGGAACGTGTATCGCGTGTCATAAAGAGATTCCCACCGCATCGCTCGCCGTCAGCCTGCTGCATCACGTCGCCGAGTACACGGGGCAAACTCCCAAGACGCCCGACGAGCAT
>NZ_ANOG01000261.1 GCF_000346295.1 Rhodopirellula maiorica SM1
TAGCCACGGTTCCGACATCTAACCGGGGCTAGCGCCCAAACGGCTAACGTTGCCTATTGTGAAAACGAAAAAAGCGGCGATGTGCGTGTTGCACATCGCCGCTTTTTCGAAATCAGTAGGGCTGACAGGAATCGAACCTGCACTCCAGTAAAGGAACTGGATCCTAAATCCAGCGCGTCTGCCAGTTCCGCCACAGCCCCGACGTGATTGGGTGATGATAGTAAACAAGACGGCGATGCCGAAAGCCCGCCGTCGTGATTTTATCAAGCAAAAATTAGACTTCTTCGGTCACGACGGTAGGAACGACCCAAACCTTCAATGCCGCGTCGACTTCGCTGTGCAAGTGCACCTTGACCGTGTACAGACCCAATTCCTTCAGTGGACCTTCCAAACGGATTTGGTCTTGAGCCAAAGTGAATCCGGCACCCTTGAGGGCATCGACGATCTCGTGGGCACCGACGCTGCCGTACAAATGGCCTTCGTCGTTGGCGTTGGCTTCGATCGTGATCGATTGCTTGCCGAGCTCGTCCGCCATGTCGCGGTAGCTCTTGAGCTTTTCGAGTTCGATCGCACGCAATTTCTCGCGATGCTTCTCAACCATTCGCTTGTGATGGTCGGTGGCAACGGTGGCGAGTCCTTGGGGAAGTAAGTAGTTCAACGCGTAGCCGGATTTGACTTCGACGATGTCGCCTTGCTTGCCGAGGTGTTCGACATTGTGGATCAATAGTAGCTGAATGCCACCGTTAGCGCCTTTGGGCAAACGTTTAAATGGTCGCTTGAACGATCGACCGGTGCTTGTCTTTGGTTTCGGCATCACAAAACTCGAGTGAACAAATAGGTGGTGTGTATGGGTGGATTGATGGGTTCTTAGGGGCCGTTCGTTTTAGAACGGGATGTCGGGATCGTCGTAACCAGGCCCGTTGCCGGTCGGTTGTGCTTCTCGCTGGCCTGCGGGATTGCCCGCTGGTCGGGATTGGGTGTCGCGAGAGGTGTGTGAATCTTGGTAGTCGTGCGAGTCGTAGCTGTTTTCCTGGACCGTATCACGTCGTTGCGGTTGGCTTCGTTGACGCGATTCACCACCGCCTCCTCCACCGCCGCCGCTCAGCATTTGCATCCGTTCGCCGATCACCCGCAGCTTGCTGCGTTTTTGGCCATCGGTTTCCCACATGTCAAGTTTTAGTCGGCCTTCGACAAGGATTGGTGAGCCCTTGCTCAGGTATTCGCTTGCGACTTCTGCGGTCCGGCCCCAAAGTGTCACATCGACGAATGTTGTTTCCTCGACCCATTCTCCGCTAGCTGACTTTCGGCGATCGTTCACGGCAATCGTGATCTCGGTGACGGCGGTACCCCCTTGGGTGTACTTCAGTTCGATGTCACGCGTGATATTGCCTACAAGAACGACGCGGTTGTAGCTTGCCATGATATTCCCCGAAACATTTTAAAAGTCGAAATGTTTTGCTCAGTCATTTGCGTCGCGATGCTGACAACGTGTCCGATGACGCTCTAGATGCAAAAGATGCCCTATTCGCCATCCTACCGCTGCAGCCGTACGCAAGCAAATGCTAGGCTTCGGAGCTGACGACCGAATCGTCTTCGGCTTTGGCGTCATCCGAGCTGTTGTTGTCGGAATCGTCCTGCTCGTCTTCGCCGTGGCTGGAAACGCTGAAGGATTCGCCGCGAGCGTTTGCAAGCATTGGCTCAACCAAACGGTGGTCCAACTTGAGTGTCAATTCACGCAAGACAGGTTCGCAGAGTTGGAATGCTCGCTCGATCTTGACGAGGTTCTCGCCTTCGATCTCGAAATAAGTCAACCAATAGGTACCCTTTTGGTGCTTATCGATTGGGTAGGCGAGTCGTTGTTCCATCCACATCCGGCTAACGAGCACGTTGCCTTCGTTTTCGGTGATGATTTGTTCGATCTGCTTGCTGACGCCGCCTGGATCGCGAGCGTATTGGTTGCTATCGAGGATGAATAGCGTTTCGTAAGTGTTTTTCGCCACGGTTTTATCGTCTCTCTACGGTCTGATGGGTGCGTTGAACGCAGCGCTGTTTCGGAAAATGCTTCTATTTTTAAGCGGTATGTTATCGAGGTGGTGTGATTTTGCCCAGCACCGTATCGCATTCCGCATTGGGGTCCGCAGCGTTGGGTTCGGACCGTCGTTTCGCAACGTCAGTCGTGTTAACGCATTGGGGTTAACTTCTTACTCACTTACTGAGTCGTGCAACACTTAGGGGCTTGCAACGTTAGGGCGAGGGTTTGGTTTTGCCTTTAGGCTTTGCCGAAACCTTGCTGTTGTACTCAGTCATGGTTTGCGTAATCCCGTTGGTTGCCCAGTCCATTGCGGCATAGGCAGCTTGGGTTGTCGCTTCATCGATCGTTTGCTGTTCGCTTTTGTTGAACCTTCCCAGCACATAATCGACCACTTCCCATCCCTCGGGAGGACGGTCGATCCCGATCTTCAGTCGTGGAAACGACTCGGATCCAAGATGCCGGATAATGTCCGCCAACCCCTTCTGGCCTCCTGATGACCCTGAGGCTTTTAGCCTCAGACGCCCGCAGGGAAGATTGAGATCGTCGCAGATCACAACGATTTCTTCGGGGGTTAGTTTGAAAAAATCAATCGCCTTTCTCACGCTCTTGCCGCTGGCGTTCATGAACGTCTGAGGCCATAGAATCGCGAGTTTTTCGCCGCGGTGATTTCCTTCGGCCCAAAGTCCTTCGAAGCGAACTTTCGAAGGGCTGGCCGAAATCAATCCCGCAATTTTGTCCGCCGCCATGAAGCCGACATTGTGTCGTGTTTGTTCGTATTTCTGCCCAGGATTCCCCAGGCCGACGATCAATTTCATGGCAGTAGATCGAAAGATCAGTGTGTGCTGACCTTACTAGTCTTCCTCGTCCTTCGGTCCGCCCTTGGCAATCACGTCAGGCTCGGAAGCCGCTTCATCCGAGTCGCTCTCGGCCTTCATCGCACGTGGCTCTTCGACATGAGCGACGACGGTGTCGGCAGGCGTGACAAGTTCCACGCCGGCAGGCAGTTCCAAGTCGCCTGCGGTCAGCGATTGACCGAGGTGAAGCTCTGAAACGTTCAGCCCGATGTTCTCTGGAATATCGCCAGCCGAGCAGCGGATGTCGACTTCGTGATGGTTTTCCAACAGGATGCCGCCTTCGCGAACGCCCACGGGATCGCCGTGAACGTGGATGGAAACGGTCACGTCCACTTTTTCGGACAAATTGACCCGCATCAAGTCAAGGTGCAGTACTTCGATCCCCAACGGATCCCACTGCATCGCGCAAACCATCGCGGTTTCTTTGATTGCACCGGCGAGCTCGACCGTCTTGCCGTGATGGCGCAAGAGGGCTTTGACTTCGTCCGATGGGACCGATAGCGACTCAGTCGCTTCGCCGTGTCCGTACAATACAGCGGGGATTCGACCGCTCTGACGCAAACGCCGAGTGGCAGCGGAGCCTGTTCGCTCACGCTTCTCGACCTGCAATACGTCTGTCATGGCTGGATCAACCTTCCAGTCAAATTGTGATTCATCAATAAATTTCGGTAAACGCCGAACGCCGGCTCCACAGCCTCCGAGGCCGGGTCGTATCAAAACGGACGCGGCCGGAGGAAGCGCGTAAGTATGCGGGTTTCGCTTCCTCACGCAAGCCCAAAGAGGGCGTTTGGCACAAGCATTTCTTGTTGAATCTTCACATTCATCAGCGGATAGGCCTGTCGCAACGATTTTTGCAGCCGATTGCGACCGCAAAAACCGCACCACTCACGCCACGGTTCCGGTTTTATCACACGGTGTTCGAGCGGTTGTGTCCGATTCTCTGTCCAATGGGCATTAATGAAGGCCTGCGTCCCGCTAATGCGTAAATGCCGCAAAAACGCCCTTTTCTGCCCTGCCGATCCACAATCCGATCGGAGTTTCACCACAGGGACGTAGCCGTTTGCGGAGGACGGCCGGGTCGTGTCCGGTGCCTCGGACCTTAATCCGGTCAGCATAGTGTTTGCGTTGCCGGAGTTCGCGGCGAAGTTTTCGTTCGTCGCAGCTGCCCGACCAAATTACTTCGCCGACCGCCGCGATCGCTTGGATTTTTTCCATACTGGCGTCGTCAATTTCGCCGTCGCTGGTCAAAAATCCGGTCGGGCCTCCGAGTGTTTTCAGTCCGTAGGTGCGAGCAAAAAACTCGGTCAGCCCCGCGGCGCGAACCGCCGCATCAGGATCGATGATCCACTGCCCTGGCTTCTTGGCCGAAGCGACGCGAATCGAATCGATTTGACTTGCCGGCGTCGCTCCCGCGTCGAACCGCCGAAAGCTTCCATCGCTGCGAACCGCAAATGCGGATACCGAACCCGGCTGCAATTCGGCTCGCTGCAATGCGTCGCCGAAGATCAACGATTGTTCTCGGACACCGCCCGAAAGTGAAATCCAAGATCGATGAGTGTGTTCACCGAGGTCGATCTTGGCTGCCGGGGCTAATTTGATGATCGCCGCCGGAGCCGCTTCAATCCGTGGCAAGATTTGTGGCAGCGAAGGTTGATAGTCGTCGGGACGCGTGGTTCGTTTGCCGTCGGCGCGTCGATCGGGATCGATGTGGATCGCGGCATTCGCAGGAATGTCGATCTTCAGCACGTCTTCGCAAACGGTTTGGAGGATTCCTGCGGTCCCCGAAGTGCCGGACATCGCAGGATCGGATGTACCGGACATTGTTTTGCGAAGATTCGCCGTTTTGCGAAGATTCGCCGCCGTGTACTGCTGGATCACCGGATCCATGTCGACTGCGACCACACCGCCGTTGGGGGCACTGCGGCGTGCCAGTTCGAGAGCGTCACCACCGATGCCGCAGCACAGGTCGTACACCAAGTGATCGCCGAACCAGCTCGACTTTAGCTTCGCCACCTGCCATGCAGTCGCTTGTTGCAGTGCACGGTCGGTGGCCCACCACACGCCGTCGCCCAGTTTTTGCCGAGCTTTGCGTTGTAGCCGTGCGATCGCAATCAATTCGTAAAACGCGTCGCTGCCGAATTGGTGGCGAAGTCGTTTTACGACCTTGGCGTCCGAGCCCGCTGGCGTTGACGACGCAAGTTCCGCTATCGCCGCTTCGAAAGCGGCAATCTGTTCCTCAGGAAGACAATCGTGCATCGGCATTGGGTCACAGCAGACGCAGGATGTCGTTGGCGAACACCACCACCATCAACAGCAAGATCATCAATACACCTGCCATTGTCAGCCGCATTTCGAGCTGTTCGTTAAGCTTTTTGCCTCGAATCGCTTCGGCGATCAAGAACATCATGTGACCGCCATCGAGCGCGGGAATCGGCAGAAAGTTCAGGATGGCAAGGTTCATGCTCAACATCGTCAAGAACAACAATTGAGGCGAGATGCCTCGCTCGGCTTCCTGTTTGGCCAGGTCCATGATCGCCAACGGCCCACCGACGTGACGCATCTTCACACGTCCTTGTGTTGCCATTCGCAAGAAACGAAAGACGTCACGCAATCGTCGCTCGGCCTCGCGAAGTCCTAGTGACAAAGCATCCGTCACCGAACTGGCTCGTTGAATCGATTCGCTGGCGGTGAGCCCAAGTCCACGTTCGAACCAGACTCGATCGTCTTGCTGCACAGTGACTTGCGTTTCAACCACACGTCCTTTGGGGGATCGCGTCGCCAACACTTGCAACTGGGTGCCTTCGGGCAGGTATTGAATCGTTTCGATCAGCGACCCCCACGGTGTTGGGCCGTCTTTTTCCCAGCCTTCGCGTAACTGAGCGACCAAAGGCTCGAATTCCGCGTCCTGCAGCGGTGGCATCAGTTCGGCATCGGGCGTGATCAAGCGAACCTCTTGGATTTCGTCACCGGGTTGCAGTTCAAGCATCGGATCCGAGCCATCGCCGGCCAACAAATCGGGCAACACGCTCGCCACGACGGGCAGTGGACGATACGAGAACCCGAACCGGTTGATCGCGATTTCACCCGAAATTTGCGAGTCTGGGGCGTGAGTTTGCAGTGCGGCCTGCGGGGCGAGCTCGACTTCGATCGTGCGTGCTTCGCTGCCTTCGCCACGCCGCAGCGTCATCGTGACCGGTTCGTTCGACGAAATCAGTTCCAGCGGCAACTTGTAGGCATCAATCTCGGTGTCGCCGTTAATCGCCGTGATCACATCGCCGACTTCGATCCCTGCCTTCGCCGCTACCCCTTCATCGACTAGCCCGGTAATCGGGCTGATCGCCCAGCGCGCGCCGAGCATTTTGGCTTGTTGTGGCGGCAAGTCGACTTGGTGCTCGCTGCCGTCGACCCGCTCGAGCGTCAACGAGATGGTCTTGGTTGGATTGGAGTACAAGTAGTTGAAAAACGGTGTCGAGGGGACGATCAAATCGTTATTAATTTTCTTTCCGTCATAGGCAACGATTTTTGACCCCGCATCCTCACCGCTCAGCACGGTGGCGGCGATACTGCCAGGCATCGCGACGGTCTTTGAGCTGAATTCAAGCGAGGTGGGGCTGACGATCCCGATCATTCGCACGTCGGCGTTTTCGGGGTGAGACGCTGTTTTTAGGTTGTATTTTCGAATCCCCTCGTCATAGCGAATCGCCAAACTGATTGGCTTCTCGGGGTTGTCCAAGCCTTCGGTCAAAATCGCCATTCGCATTTCGCGAAAATGCATCTGGTCATCGCTCAAACCGCCCACCGAAACGACTTGCCCGCCCGGTTCGATGCCGGCCTGCCACGCCGGGCCGCCGGGGGTCACCCCACCGATGATCGACGGGTTGTAGGTGACGCCATAGCCATAGGCGATCGCCGCAAACAACACGCCGGTGATCAAATTCATCACGACGCCGGCGCTGATAATGATCATCCGTTGCCAAACTGCTTTGGCGGGGAAGCTGCGTGGATCTAGTTTTTCGGGGGCGGTGTCGTCGCCCTCTTCGTCCGCTTCGGCGGCGTCCTCTTTCATCCGAATCCGCTTCGCTTCCTCTTCGGCTTTCCGCGGATCGTCATCCTGGCCAAGCATTTTGACGTAACCGCCCAGCGGGATAATCCCGATGCCGTATTCCGTCTCGCCGTATTGGAATTTGCCCAGCGTTCGCGGGAATTTGATCGGGCCGATTTGAATGGGAACATCAAATCCGACGTAAAACTTTTCGCATTTCACGCCAAACGATTTGGCCGCGACAAAGTGCCCGAGTTCGTGAACGAAAATCACTAGCCCAATGCCCAGTGCGACCAATCCCCATTGCCAGGTCTGGGTCGCCAAAGAGGTAAGTACGCCAGCTTCGTCAGTGGCAGCCAACGGCAAAAATTGGGCAAGTAAATCGATAAACATATTTAATTAGGGTTTAGGTTGCATATTGTTTGCGAACTTCGGCACGGGCCCATCGATCCAGCTCCAATAACCGGGTTAACGACGGTTGAGGCTCGAAGTGATGATGTTCCAAAGTCCGGCGGCACGCGGGCACGATGTCAGTAAAGCGAATTTTTCCTTCCAGGAACAGGCCGACCGCTTCTTCGTTAGCGGCATTGACCACCGAACCGGCGGTTCCGCCCACACGGGCGACCTCGAAACCGAGCTCTAACGCCGGAAATCGCTCACGATCGACCGGCTGTAGCGTCAGATCCCATTGTCGCGTTCGGTCCAGTGCCGGCGTCTCGCACGCCAGCCGTCGGGGATAGGTCAACGCGTACTGAATCGGCAGCCGCATGTCTGGTGGACTCATTTGAGCAATCACCGACCCGTCCTCGAATTCCACCATCGAATGGATGATCGATTGAGGGTGAACCACCACTTCGATCGATTCCGCGGGAATATCGAACAACCAACGAGCCTCGATGACCTCGAGCGCCTTGTTCATCATCGTTGCCGAATCGATCGTAATTTTAGGACCCATATCCCAAGTCGGATGGTTCAGTGCCAATTCGGGCGTCGCGTCATGCATCTGTTGAATTGACGCATTGCGAAACGGGCCGCCGCTTGCCGTCAGGATCAATTTGCGAGGCTTGCACGTCTTTTCGCTGCCGGAACTGCTTTCTTTGTCTCCCAAGCACTGGAAAATCGCAGAATGTTCGCTGTCGACCGGCAACACCTCCGCACGCGGCACACCGGACGACTTTTTTGCTAGCGTTGATTGTACGAGCGAGCCGGCAACGACCAGTGTTTCCTTGTTGGCTAGCGCGACCCGTTTGCCGCTTTCGATCGCCGCTAACGTGCTTTCCAGGCCAGCGCGACCGACGATGGCGGCGACGACGACGTCGACTTCGGGGGCCGAGGCAATCTCGACGAGCCCGTCAGCTCCGGTTTTAATTTGCGACTTCGCAAGCGACGTGCCCGCCGCAAATTCAGCTGCAGACTCGAGATCTGACAGCACAATTTGCCGGGGGGGACGTTTGAATTGTCCCGCTAATTCACCAAGCAGTCGGACGTTGCGGTGACCCGATGCGGCCCACAAATTCCACGTCTTTGTTTCGTCGATCCGGTCCAGATGGTGCAAAACGTCAATCGTCGCAGTGCCAATGCTGCCGGTCGCACCGAGAACAGCCACATTGATGGCCGGCGGCGACGGTGATTCCGAGGTGTCCTGTTGGTCCAAGGTAGCGGGTCCCGAACCAGAATTGGCGAGTGGGCGGGGAAAGGAAGCTTCGTCAGAGTTCGCTGGCACGAGAATTTTTTTGGCGGAGAAGGATGATTTCAGTGCAAGACGAGTGAACGATTGCGGCGGTGGTGGTGTAGTCAAAAGACGGAAACGAAGGGATCGCCGGACTTCCGGAACCTTCGTTACGATCGATCACCCCATCTGGTTCCGCCCAACATAGGCTTGCCGTTGGACGTGGGCAATCAAACAATACGTAATAAAATACTGTTCAACGCATCATCTCGTCTGTTTTTTGGGGGCAAGCGACCCGGCAGCTTGATCGATTTATCTCGATCTCCCGCGTCGGCGTCAGCTTGCAAGCAGAAAGCTTACCCCACATTTTCGGCCGGATGACATACGAAATCTCTATAATCGAGCCCCCTCTTTGGTAACGCAATGACCGACGATAAGCGAAAGAAATCGAGCAACAACGAACCACGAAGCGGCGGAAATATGTGGTTGGTGCTCGCGGCGATCGTCTCCGCCGTACTGTTGAGTACGTTTTTGTTCAGTAATAACAGTCACCGTTTGCGTTATCCGGACCTCTTGGTCCTGTTGCAAAAGGAGGCAGATGCTCGCAATTCCGAGACTGCGTCGGCAAACCCGGACGAAACGGCCGAGCAGGCTGGTACCCCGTCAGCAGCGTCGCAGTCCGATGCGGACTCGGCTGATTCCGCCGACGCCGAATCCTCCGACGCGGATGTAGCCCAATCCGGCGACGATGATCAAACGGCGCCATCCGATTCGGCCGCGAACGATCCTCGGACGCTGGTGGTTTCGTCGATTAGCGATCCAACGAAGAAAGTTGAATACAGTCGCCCTCAGTACATCAAGGTGTCCGAAGAAAAGATTACCGGCACGGTGATGTACCGTCCGCTCGGGGCAAAGCCAGCTGTCAAACCAGAGCCGATTCAATTTGAAACCATTCACGCCTCAGGAAACGAAACCGAGGATCGTCGCCTCGCCGAATTGTTGACCGCATCGGGAGTGGTTTGGGACAACGATCGTCCAAGTCGCTTTTTCGAGCAACATTGGCCTGAGTTGCTGATGATTGGCGTGTTGGTGATGCTTGGCATCATGATGCTTCGCCGAATTGGTGGTGTCGGGTCGCCGATGTCCTTTTCGCGAAGCCGTGGAAAATTGTATGGGCAAGAAGAATTGCCACTCACGTTTGCCGACGTGGCGGGAATCGAAGAAGCGGTGGACGAGGTTCGCGAAGTCGTCGACTTTCTGAAAAACAGCGACAAATATCAAGCACTCGGCGGCCGCATCCCCAAGGGAGTCTTGTTGGTCGGACCTCCGGGGACCGGCAAAACGCTACTGGCCAAAGCGATTGCGGGCGAAGCAGGAGTGCCATTTTTTAGTCTTTCGGGTAGCGACTTTGTTGAAATGTTCGTCGGCGTCGGAGCGGCTCGCGTCCGTGACATGTTCCAGCAAGCGACTAGTCGGGCGCCTTGCATCATCTTTATCGACGAGCTGGACGCTTTGGGAAAAAGCCGTAGTGGCAGCGTGGTCGGTGGGCACGATGAACGCGAACAAACGCTCAATGCGTTGTTGGTCGAAATGGATGGATTTGATTCCAATTCGGGCGTGATCATTGTCGCGGCCACCAACCGCCCGGAAACACTGGATCCTGCGCTGTTGCGTCCGGGACGATTCGATCGCCACGTCTTGGTCGATCGCCCTGATGTCGCCGGTCGCGAGGAAATTTTGAAAGTCCATGTCAAAAATGTGCGGCTGGACGAGAAGGTGGAACTACACGACATCGCGTCGATTACACCCGGTTTTGTCGGAGCCGATTTGGCCAACCTCGTTAACGAGGCGGCGTTGTTGGCCGCGCGTGCGGAAAAACAAACCGTGGGAATCGAGCAGTTCAATGAAGCGGTCGAGCGTGTGACAGCGGGTTTAGAGAAAAAGAACCGCGTCATGAACGAAGACGAAAAAATTCGAGTGGCGTATCACGAAGCCGGACACGCAATCGTCGCAGCAGCTCTGCCCAATACCGATCCCGTTCATAAGGTCAGCATCATTCCTCGCGGGTTGGCGGCACTCGGTTACACCATGCAGCGTCCTGAGTCGGATCGCTATCTGATGACCAAAACGGAACTGGAAAGCAACATGAAAGTGTTGTTGGCCGGGACGTTGACCGAGGAAATGACGTTCCAAGACATCAGCACCGGAGCCCAGAATGATCTCGAGCGTTGTACCGAGATTGCACGTAGCATGGTGATGGATTACGGAATGAGCCGGATGGGGCGAATCAATTTTCGCCGTAGTTCGCGATCCGCGTTTCTGGCCAGCAGTGGTGGCGACGGCTATCAGATGAACCACAGCGAAGAAATGGCCAAGATGATCGACAAAGAAGTCGCGCGGATCATCGAGGATGCACTGGTGCAAACTCGCGAAATCCTGGAACAACGCCGCGAAGTGCTCGAGGCGGTCACGCAGCGATTGTTGGATGTCGAAGCAATCGACAGCGACGAACTGATGCGGTTGATCAAAGAAAATTCGCGTGGCCCTTGGTTGGTGCCCGGAACTGTTACCGAGAAACCCAAGGCGGTGATGCCATCGGTCGAAGGCGACAAGGCGAAAGCCGAGGCCCCGTAATCCTCTGCCAACCAATCTATGTCACAGTCATACAATGTCACTGTCATACAATGTTTTTACATTGTTTTGATTTGCTGCGAACCATTGATTGTGAGGAGCATGGTTAGATGATCTTCGTAAGCAATCGCGAAGCAGGTTGCGATTGCATCGTGTTCTTACTGAAGGAGATCTCGTCATGTTCGCTCAAGTTCGTGTTTTGTGGGTGTTGGCCGCCGTAGCCGCGGCCAGCCTTTTCGCCGCCCCAGTCGCCTCGTCAGCCCAAGTCGGATTGGATGTCGGTGTGTCCAGTCCGACGATGCAAGCGGGCGAGAAATCGATTAACTATATCCGCATCGCCTTGAGCGGTGCCGAGCTTCCGCAAACCGAGAAACGGCCTCCGGTAAACGTCGCCATCGTGATCGATACCAGTGGATCGATGAGTGGCCAGAAGATCATTCAGGCTCGCAACGCGGCGATCGCCGCGATCAATCGACTGCAAGACAGCGATATCGTTTCGGTCGTCCTGTACAACTCGTCGACCGAGGTGTTGGTGCCAGCGACCAAGGCAACCGATCGCAAATCGATCATCGCCAAAATCCGCGGAATCCGTGCCGATGGCAATACGGCACTCTTTGCCGGTGTCAGCAAAGGAGCCGCCGAAGTCCGCAAGTTTCTTGGACCCGATTCGGTCAATCGTGTGATCTTGTTGTCCGATGGGATCGCCAACGTCGGCCCCAAAAGTCCTCGTGAATTGGAACGACTCGGCGCGTCGCTGGTCAAAGAAGGGATCAGCGTCAGCACGTTGGGGTTGGGGCTTGGATACAACGAGGACCTGATGAGCAAATTGGCTAGCGCGGGAAGCGGAAATCATATCTTCGTGGAATCGGCCGATGATCTTATCGCGGTGTTCAACAGCGAATTCAAAGATCTGATGAGCGTTGTGGCGTGTGACTTCGAGATCGTAGCGACCGTGGCCTCGGGCGTCCGTCCAGTTCGCGTTCTGGGCACCCAGGCCGACATCACTGGCAACACAATTCACATTCCGCTGGCGCAGTTGTATTCAAGGCAAGAACGCTACTTTGTTTTGGAGGTCGAAGTGGATGCGGGCGAATCAGGCGAATCACGCCCGCTGGTGGATGTCTCGGTGAAGTACCAAAACATGACATCTGAAACGATGGACAAATTAACGAGTAGTATCGCGGTGCGTTTCAGCGACGAGAGTGCGGATGTCCAGCGTGATCGGGATCTGGAAACGTACGCTTATTGTGCGGTTCAAATCGCGAATGAAAACAACATCCGAGCGACAGCGCTGCGAGATGCCGGACAGGTCGATGATGCTAAAAAATTGCTCAACCACAATGCAAAAATGCTGCTGCAGTGTGCGAAGGAGTGCAAAACAAACAACGTCGAATTGGTCGTGCCCGAATTGGAAAAGAACATCGAGGTGAACCGATATCAGGCGTTGAATGTCGATAACAACCGCGACTGGGCTCGAAACCGCAAAGTCATGCGAGGGTATCAAAACGAAATCCAGGCCCAGCAATCCTATTCGATCGAGGTGCCCAAGAAATAGTGCCACCAAAGCGAGTCAAGAATCGAGGCGGTGGCGTTTCGACTAGAATCGAATTCGGCATGCCACATTCTCGTTCCCGACTTCACGCTCACCATTTCCGCCTCTTGCCATGACGCACCGGCTACTGATTGCATTGATCGTTTTGATCGCCGCGCCGCTGGTGCTGCTGGGGTGGGGGGCCTCGTCATTACTCCGCCGGCAACGTGAAACCGCGCAGCAGCAATTGAACACCGTGCTGCAATCTCGCTTGCTCGAAATTGATCAATCGCTTGCTGAAGTGCTCGCAGGACACGCGCGACGGATCAGCGAAAAACTCGATCGGCCTGGAAATCCAATCGACAAGTTCGAACAGATCACGCGGCACGATCCGGTCGTTCGCCAGTGCTTTTTTGCCAATGCAAGAGGCGTGATCGTCTATCCGCCCAAACCGGTGGCCGAGGATCCCGAGGCGATTGCAATCTACGCCGCCTTGCCGGCAATCATCGCCAGCAACCCGGATCTGGAAATCAGTGAAGAATCTCGGTCCAAAGCCGATACGCCGTCCACGAAACTGCAAACGCAAGTTCAAGCCGCAGTGGCGAAGCCCGGCGGCAAATCCACCAGCAAAAACGCTGCGACGACGACGCGGTGGCAGGTTTGGTACATGGACGAAGGCAGCCAATTGATTTTGTGGCTACTGAAAAGCAACGGCGATTCAATCGGCGTGTTGTTAGAACGCGCCCGTTGGGTGTCCGAGCTGATTGCGGCGCTGCCGGACGCCAAGTTGGTTGCGATGCCCGAATCACATATGAAAACGCAGTTTTCGAAACAATCGGATTCAATCAGTTGTACTTCGCTTGTCGACGAGGCGGGGCAGATCGTCTATCGCTGGGGGAACGATTTGGAAACGACGGATGATCCGATCGTAGCTGTCCCGCTGTCGCCACCGCTATCGAGTTGGCAACTTCAGTACAACAATGCCGCTCCGTTGGTGGTTCAATCCAGTTCACTTGCGACGATCTTGTCACTCTCGGGATTGGCGGTGATGTTGTTGGCTCTGGGGACGTACGTGATGACCAGTGTCCAGCGACAGATGCACGTTGCACGCAGTCGCGTCAGTTTTGCGGGGCAAGTGTCACACGAGCTGCGGACGCCATTGACCAATATCCGCTTGTATGCCGAGTTGGCCGAATCCGATTTAGAGAACTTGCCCGACGATGACACTCGAGAAACGATTCTGCGACGATTGCGTGTGATCGATAGCGAGAGCCGACGGTTGGGGCGATTGGTTTCAGGGGTTTTAGAAATGGTGCGTGATGAACGAAATGTTCGCGCACCGTCGCGTACTACGACTGATGTCGACGACGTGATCGACCAAACGTTGGCCCAGTTTTCGCCTCGTTTCGACACGTTGGGAATCGAAGTTCAACGTGATGCCCGCGTTGCGAAACGTCTTTACGTCGATCCCGATATATTAGAGATGGTGCTGGTCAATCTGCTCAGCAACGTCGAAAAGTATGCTGCTGCGGGCAAGTTTGTCCGCGTGGCTTCGTGGATCGAGGAAAACGAATTGGTGGTCACGGTCGCCGATCGCGGCCCTGGCATCCCACGGCGTTATCATCGCAAGATCTTTCGTCCGTTCTTTCGCTTGGATGATTCGATTCATGCGCCGAGCGGGACCGGGATTGGGTTGGCGATCGCCAAGCTTGCCGCTCAGCGGCATGGCGGACGATTGTTGATCACCAACGTCGACGTTGGAACCGAATTCGAATTGAGGGTTACGGCTGATCAAAGTTACTCCGATCACACTTGAGCTTGATCCTTCCAATGCCTCTAACGCACCAAAGTCAGCAATCCGATGCAACTGAAAATCTTGATCGCCGAGGATGATCCTCATACCCGTGCCGCGCTCGCGGAAATCTTGCGGTCCGAAGGCCACTCGGTCGCCGAAGCCGCCGATGGGCATCAAGCAAAATGGTTGTTCGATCGCGATCGACCGCAATTCGCCTGTTTGGATGTGATGATGCCAGGGCTTAGTGGGTATGATCTTTGCCGTCACTTCCGCAGCCTCGATCCGGCGATGCCGATCTTGTTTATCACCGCCAAGGCCGAAGAGATCGACAAGGTCGTGGGGCTCGAATTAGGCGCAGATGACTACATCGCCAAACCGTTCGGCGCAAAAGAAGTGGTGGCACGAATCCGAGCGATTGCGCGGCGAAGTATTCGCGACTGTGAAATGACCACGGATCCTATCTCGCTTGCCGAACATGATTTTGACATGGGGGCGCTTCGCGTGATGCCCAAGAAACTGCGGGCGATGCGGGCGGATGAGATGATCGAGTTGACTGTTCGCGAGCTGCGAATTCTTCAGCTGCTTGCCAGCAAGCCTGGGGAAGTGGTCGATCGCGACGAGCTCTTCCGCATCGCTTGGCAAGAGATGCATCCGCTCAATACAAGAACGCTCGATCAAACGATCAGCCAATTGCGAAAGCGAATCGAAGCGGATCCCAAACATCCTCGAATCATTCAAACTGTCTATGGTGTCGGCTATCGATTCGAACCCGAAACCACCGCCCCAAAATAACTCCGGCGCTTTACGTGCCGCCGAACAGAAGCGAACCGTCCTTCCTGCCCCCATCATCTTCCTGCCAAAACAATCACCGGCGTTGCTCTCGTGACACGTCGCCGCTGCTCCGATGAGTATTGGTTTAGCCACATGGAATCAGCGCCGCGAAGGCGGCGGGCAGGAAATATTTGGTGTTTTCCTGTTGGCCGTTTGGGCGCTAGCCCCGGTTGAATGTCGGAACCGTGGCTAGCGGGCTGTTGATTTAATGAGCCGCTCGCACGTCAGCGGCCGGGTTCCACGCATTACCCGGTGCCTTACGGCCCTCGGCTCACTAATGCAATTTGCATTTCGACTAAATCAACAAGTCGCTAGCACCAAAGTGGCTAATTTGCTGAAAGACTCTCTTCTGCGTACTTAGTGATCGATGTCGCGGGAAAATAATTCGAGTAGGTTTCAGCTAATTATACTAGAATAAACCACGCGGCACTCGCTGTGGCTCGCATGACGGCGTGGTAGGACCGTTACAATCCGAATAAGGTCGCAGGCAATGATGTTAATACCGTTTTTTGCCTCCGCCCAGCTGAGTTCTTGGTCACAAGATCACAATTGATCTGAAAGGGTTTGAAGTATAAGGAACCGCCTTCTGGAGAGTTTGCTATGTCCGGTCCAAGTGTCTTTTGCCGTCTTCAGGTTACCGGTCTATTGGCGATTCCTCTCGTTTGCATGTCGGTTTGTCTCTCGTTGTTTGTCCAAGACGCAAGCGTTTGGGGTGTCGAAATCGCACCCAAGTCGACCGCGACGGTTGACCATGTTCCCGATGCGAATGTGCCGGATGCGAATAGGCCGGATGCGACTGCGATTGGCTCGATGCATCCGGTTGATGCTTCGCTTGCGACCACCACGTTTGAGTCGCTGGATCAAGCGATCCAAATTGATAGTGATTTTTGCGGCGGACGCTTGAGCGAGTGCTTCGAAATTACCCCCACTCGATTTCAGTTGGTGGTGCGTCCCGAACGCAAACCGATCAATAATAGTGCTTGGTATGCCTTTCGTGTTCGTTCTAACACGGAGCGTCGCATTAAACTGCATCTGAGTTACCAAGGTGGGACGCATCGCTACACGCCGCGGATCAGCAATGATGGTCGTGTTTGGCGAGATGGTCAGCACTTGGTGTCGTCGGTGCATCCGAGTGGATCCGAGGTGGTGTTGCAGTTGGACGTGGGGCCCAAGGAATTATGGGTGTCGGCGCAAGAATTGATCTCTAACGAAGACACCGAGCGTTGGACCGAAGAACTGGCGATGCTGCCGCACGTGAACCGATCGGTGTGTGGACGCAGTGTCCAGGGGCGACCGATTTCCAAACTGGTCATTGGGGACCCGCAAGCCGAATCGCCTGGCTACGTGTTTATCATGGGGCGGCTTCATCCGCCGGAAACCACCGGAGCGATCGGGGTGATGCGGTTTGCCGAGGCGATTGCTGCGGATACCGAACTGACTCAGCGATTTCGCCGCTCGTTCCATGTGGTGGTCGTGCCCAATGCGAATCCCGACGGAGTCGACCAGGGGCGATGGCGATGCAACGCCAATAGTGTCGATTTGAATCGCGACTGGGGACTGTTCAGGCAACCGGAAACGCAGGTACTGCGGCGTGAGTTGTTGGATCTGAAACGACGCGGACGCAATTCGCTGTATCTGGTCCTTGATTTTCATTCCACGTATGAAGACGTGTTTTATTTGACCGAAGACGTCGACGATGCGTTTCCCAAGAATTTCACCGCGACCTGGTTAAATCGATTCGATGAACGATTGCCCTCGTATTCGGTGAACCTCGACAAGACTCATAATTCAAAACGAACGACCTCGAAAGCTTGGGTCGATCGTGTGCTGAATGTGGCCGCGGTCACCTATGAATTTGGTGACAATACCGATCGCGATTCGATCGCCCACCTGTCTCGTGTCAGCGCCGAAGAAATGATGCGAACGCTGCTAAGGTATCGCGAGTAAATCGTGTCGGTCGTCGCTTCGTTAGCGGCCTTCACGCAATCGGTAACCGAGAAAATTGTCCAGCTCGGGTTCCGCTTCGATCTCTTTGACCGTTTCTTCGATGTCGTATTCGACGCGGCGAAATTCAACCACTTGTTCGTCGTACACCACGTAGCAGCTTCGTGGGTCACCGTCACGTGGTTGCCCGACACTGCCGACGTTGATCATCAAACGCTGCGTTTTGTCGGAAACCGAATAACCGCCCGCCAATTCCATCGGCCGGATGAAACGCATGTCAGGCGTAAAAATCCCCGGTACGTGCGTATGCCCTTGGAAACAGAGGTGCGGGATCATGGAAAACAGCTTTTCCATTTTTTTGCCATTTTGAGTGTCTTCGGGAAAGACGTACTCGTTGGTGGGGCTGCGCGGCGATCCGTGCACGAACAACACTCCCCCTCGCGGACGGTGCGAGGCAATTTGCACAGGAATTCCATTCGCCGCCGGCTTGCCTCCGGTCCGTCACGGCCGCATTCCAGTTGAGCGCGGGTCCAAAAGATCGCCTGTTCGGCGGCAACATTAAACCCCTCGGGGTCGAACAACGCACTGCTGTCGTGGTTGCCCAACACGCAAAAGTCGAACTCGATCGCTTGGTCCAAACAGGCACATGGCTGAGGGCCATATCCGACGACGTCGCCGAGACACACGATGCGATCCACGTTTAGGGATTCAACGTCTGCTAGGACCGCTCGCAAAGCGGCAAGATTACCGTGGATGTCACTAAGAATGGCGGTCCGGGTCAATTTAAAAACTCAGGTTGAAAACGAAGGAACGGTCTGTCCAGCCAAGAATAATCGTAATCTTAACCCTAAAACCGTTTTCGCGTCACCTAGAACGGTTTCTATCGCCCGTGCTTCAACCGATCTCCCAATGCGTCGGACAATTCCGCCACCGCGTAAATCTTGTTCGCAGTGCTCTCGCGGTCGTAATCGACACGCCGGTAGGTCACCGTTTTCGCCTCGCTATCTAGGATCGCGTAACACGCTCGGTTGTCCTCGTCGCGTGGTTGGCCGACACTGCCCACGTTGACCAACGCTTTGTTCGGGCCGATGTGGTAAACGTGCTCGCATTCGTCGGGCGAAATGAACTCGCATTCGGTCGTAAAGACGCCTGGCAGATGGGTGTGCCCCATAAAACAGACGTGTTCGATCTTGGCGAACAGCATCTCCATTTTGCGTTGGTTGAAGATGTCTTCCGGAAAAACATATTCGTTGGTGGGGTCGCGGGGCGATCCATGGACAAAGCGAAATTCGCCCTCATCGATTTGTCGCGGCAATTCGCCCAAAAAGTCCCATCGCGTGTTGATCTGCTGAGCCGAACCAGGGCCGTTGTCCAATTGGTCTCGCGTCCAATAGATCGCCTGCAGTGCCATCGGGTTAAAACCCTCGGGATCAAATAATGCCGCCTGATCGTGATTGCCAAGGATCGTCGAGTGACAGCTCTTCATGACGAGATCGAGACATTCGCAGGGATTGGGGCCGTAGCCGATGATATCGCCAAGACAGTAAATCTCGTCGACAGGAATCGTCTTGATATCAGCCAACACTGCGTTCAGTGCTTCAAGATTTCCGTGAATGTCACTGATCAACGCGCGTTTCACTAAATGACTCGGTGGTGGAAAGCAATGGAATTGGAAAGACGCTTGAGTGGACGAAAATTCAGTGATTCAAGATCTCGCCGCGGAGATCGGATCACCCTTCCTCTCACATTCGCCCCTTTGTGCAACAATTGGGATGCGAAGGCCAAGCCCGAAGTGTAGTTTAATGCGTTTTTTTGGGCAATCCCATCAAATTTGCTTCTCGCGAATTTTCCTCGCCTCGAAGCCGTTCGGTCCGGCATTATCAAGTTTACCGAATCGGCTACATTGTGGGGATGATAGGCTTTGATGCGGCATGCGATTGCGTCGATCGCTGCTTCCGATTTGCCCATTATCCGCAATCTCACTCGCTTCTCGAACGTATCGCAACCCATGACAGCTGGAAATCCTCGTGAATTGCCGATTCAATTGGCTATCGAAACCACGGGGCGGACCGGCTCGGCAGTCTTAATGTGCGGCGACCGTGTGTTGCGAAATGGTCAAATGGGTGAGCAAATACGCACGGCAGCAGCCATCGGCCCCTGTCTCGACGAAATGCTGGCGTGGTGCCGCAGCGAGAAAAAAACGATCGATTTTATTTCCGCTGCTGCTGGGCCCGGCTCCTTTACCGGGCTTCGCATCGGGGTCACGGCGGCAAAGATGTTCAGTTATGCGTTGGATTTGCCATTGGTGGCGGTCGATTCGTTGGCGTCGGTAGCGGCGGTCGTGTTTTCTGAAAACCCCGATCTGCAGACGCTACGGGTCGGTTTGGATGCCTATCGAGGCCAAGTCTTCACCGGACACTTCCGTCGTGATCAGGTTTTACCACCGCTCGGCAAGATCCCCGCCTTATGGACCCCCTTGCCGCCGGCGGTCGAAATCGTCAGTGGCGACGAGTGGGCATCTATCCTGGCGTCGGCGCAGCAATCGCAAGAAGCCGTTGCCGGAGACGTCAAGCCGTTTGCAAAGTTCACTGGGCCGTTATTGCCTCGCTCGGCAGCCGACGCGTTCGGAGTGGGATTGGTCGCACTTCGAGCCGCCGAACAGTCGATCTTTACCGACCCAATGGCCTTGGTGCCCCGCTACCTCCGGCCCAGTGCCGCTGAAGAAAAGGCGGAGACCCAGGTAAAAGGTTGACCCAGGGAAAAGGTTGACGTCAGCGGCGGGGTGCTAAGCCGGCGATCTCGGCTGGCACAGTTAGGGGGGCAATTTTCTCTATTGCGTTGCCAGCGGGATCCTGCCTAATCTCCAAAACGACCTTCATAGTCTGAACCCAACCGTTTCCCATCCTGAGATGATGAATTGCCATGGAAGGCTACTCTAAATCGTTCGAGCGATCCTGTCTTTTACGGATTGCAACGACCCTGTTTGTCGTGCTCAGCTGCGGCTCGAGTGCGACGCTTTCGGCGGCTGAGGCTCAATGGATTTGGGCGGCCAACACCACCATCGACACCCCGATTGCGGTCGGTGAGACGTGCTTGTTTCGCAAACCACTGAACTTAAAAGTTCCCGCCAAGGGCCAGATCGAGATCGCCGCGGATGACGAGTACGACCTGTACGTCAACGGGCGCAAAATCGGCAGCGGTCAATCCGCACGCCAGATTGATGAGTATGACATCACCGACCATTTAGAAGTCGGTCGCAACATCATCGCGATTCGTGTCGTCAACACGCATGGCGACAAAGCGGCCTTGGCGGCTCGCGTGTCCGTTTTGCCGGACGGCACCGACAAGTGGTATACCTTCAGCAGCGATGCATCTTGGCGAACCAGCAGCGAAGAAGTGGCCACTTGGGAAACCGTTTTGCATAACGACCGATTGTGGGGCAACGCATCCTCGTTTGGTGAACTTGGCCGATACCGTGCCTTGGGATCAAGACGAAGATGTTCAGGTCGCCGAACAAACCGATCAACGCGAACGGTTTCAAATCCAACGTGGCTTTGGCGTCCAACGCGTTTTGGATGACGAACAAGTCGGATCCGTGATCGCGATGACCTTTAACGAGTTTGGTCATATCATTGTTTCGCAAGAAAACGGACCTCTGCTGCTCGTCTTTGATCGCGATGAAGACGGGGTTCCCGAGTTCGTGCGGACTTATTGTGACAAGGTCAAATCATGTCAGGGAATCCTGGCACTCAACGGCGAAGTTTTTGTCACCGGGGATGGCCCCGACGGACATGCGCTTTATCGACTAACCGATGTGGACCGCAATGGTTCATTGGAAAAAGTCCGTGCGATTGTCAAATTCAAAGGATCCGCCGGAGAACACGGTGCCCACGGATTGCAGCTCGGTCCCGATGGAATGATCTACGTTTCTTTGGGCAGCCACACGCATGCGATTGGCAAAACGGGGCCTGGTGAAACGTACAACGATACTTACGAAGGCGACATTCTGCCACGCTACGAAGACCCCAGCGGTCATGCCGTCGGCGTCAAGGCACCCGGCGGAACCATCATTCGTACCAATATCGATGGTTCGATCGTCGAACGTGTCGCTGGCGGAACTCGCAATGTTTACGACTTGGCCTTTCACTCCTCAGGCCACATGTTTGTTCATGATTCGGACATGGAAGCTGACATCGGTACGGCTTGGTACCGTCCGACGGCGCTGTTTGATGTAACCGAAGGCGCGGAATTCGGCTGGCGTACGGGATGGGCGAAATGGCCCGAACACTTCGTCGACCGATTGCCCAATTTGTTGGACACTGGACGAGGCAGCCCGACCGGAGCGATCAGCTACGAACACTACATGTATCCGGTCCGTTATCAAAACACATTGTTCCTGGCGGATTGGTCCGAAGGCCGGATTTTGAATGTGCGGCTTAAAAAACGCGGCTCCGGCTTTATCGCCGATAGCGAGGTGTTCCTCAAAGGCCAACCGCTGAACGTGACCGATTTGGATGTCGGACCCGACGGTGGGCTGTATTTCAGCACTGGCGGCCGTGGCACCTCGGGCGGCGTGTACCGAGTCGTCTACAAAGGCCAGATTCCTGAACGCATGAAGCATCTCGGCAGCGGGATTGCCGCCGCCGTGCGACAACCTCAGATCGGATCGGCATGGGCGCGTCAAGAAATCGCGTCGATCAAACGCGAACTGGGCAGCGAATGGGGACAATTGGTCGCCGGAGTTGCCTACAGCGACGACAACCCGCCGCACTATCGTGTGCGTGCACTCGATTTGATGGAACTGTTTGGTCCCGTTCCCAACGAAGAACTGATAATGGAACTGAGTCGTTCTCCTAATGAAGCGGTGCGTGCTCGTGCCGCCGCAGTGATGGGAATGCACCCGAGTGCCAAAACCGGCCCACGGCTTAGCGAGATGTTGAGCGATCCCGATCCAGGCGTCCAGCGAGCGGTGTGCGAAGCCATGCTGCGTAGCGACAAAATGCCTGAAACGGTCGATCCCATTTTTGAATTGCTGGCGTCGGATGATCGCACTTTAGCGTTCACCGCACGTCGCGTGCTCGAACAAATGCATTTAGGACTGTGGCGTGACGAAGTGCTCGCCAACGACGATACGCGAATTTCGGTGCTTGGCATGTTGGCGTTGATCAACGCCGATCCGACCGAAGCGAATGCCATCGAGGTGTTGGCACGGATTAGCGAAATGATGACCGGATTTTTGAGTGATGCCGATTTCGCCGATGCACTACGTGTCGCCGAAGTGGCACTGCACCGTGGGAAAGTTCCCCCCGCAAAGGTCACGGCGTTCCGCGACCAGATTGCCGAAGAATTCCCGGCGGGCGACAACCGGATGAATCACTCGCTGATTCGTTTGGCCAGCTACTTAGAGGCAGAACAAGTTGCCGATCGCGCGTTGGCATTTATTGAATCCGATGCGCCCAACGAAGACCGTTCGTTGGTGGCGATGTGTCTGCAATTTTTGGCAAAGAATTGGGATGCCGAGCAACGCTTCCGAATTTTGAAGTATTACGAGAACGCCGCTGGCCAAGCGACCGCCGGGTCATTGTCGATGTATCTGGCAAACGTGACCAAAGATTTCGCTCAATCGCTGTCGGATGAAGACGTCGCGGCGATTTTGGAACAGGGCAGCGTTTGGCGCAACGCCGCGCTCGCTGCTATCTTCAAATTGCCTCGCCCGATCGACAAAGACACCGCGAACACGTTGATCGAACTTGATCGCAAACTCGTTCAAGAGCCTCAGCACGGGGACGTCGAGCGGCGGCTTCGAACCGGCATCACCGCGATGTTGGCGACCTGCAAAGACCAAAGTGCGGGTGACTACCTGCGATCGGTTTGGCGGAGCGAACCCGATCGACGCAGCGTGGTTGCAATGGCGCTTGCCCAAGATCCTGACGGCGAAAACTGGGACTACCTCGTTCGCAGCTTAAACATCTTGGACGATCAAACCTCAGGCGATGTTCTCTCGGCCCTCAAATCGGTGGCTATTGCGACCGATGACCCGATGGCGCTTCGTCAATTGATCCTGTTGGGAGTTCGTGCCCAAGAGAATGGACAAGGATTCGAACCCGTCGAGCAACTGCTTGAACATTGGACCGGGATGCAGCGACCCGAAGGAGCGAAGATGTCGATGGCTCCTTGGCAAAAATGGTTCGCCAAGACTTATCCCGATCGCCCCGAGGCTGTGTTGCCCAATGCCGATGATTCACGCTGGGATCTCGACCAACTGTTGACGTACTTGGAAAGCGATACGGGCAGCTTTGGCGATTCGGCCCACGGCCGCGAAGTGTTCGTCAAGAGCCGGTGTGATCAATGTCATCGCCAAGGCAGTACCGGCAAAGCGATTGGCCCCGACCTGACCTCGGTCGCTCGGCGGTTTACCAAGCGAGAGATTTTGGAATCGATTTTGTATCCGGCTCATATTGTCAGTGACCAATACGCCAGCAAGAAGGTGTTGACACTGGACGGCAAGATCCTTGTCGGCTTGGTGACCACGCAAAGCGACGGGACGCTGTTGGTGCGTGACAGCAACAATCGAATCTCGAGTGTCGAAGAGTCTCAGGTTGATCAGATCTTGCCAAGCACTAGCAGCATCATGCCTAGTGGTTTGCTGGACGATCTAAGTCTGAAAGAGATTGGTGATTTGATGAGTTACATGGGAGTGATCCCCGAGCTCGAAATCGCCAGCAAAGAAGACAATCTTCGCTAGCAGGTTTCATCGACACGTATCGAGGTAGCGAAACTCGCCAAGAGTTTCGGCCCAATTACTTAATCGCCGAAAGTTACTTTCGGCGATTTTTTTTCCCGACAAATCCCAACCCGACGCGTCAGCGAGGGACCGAATCATGATCGGGATTCCATCGCTTACGCGTTTCGATGTTCTTCTTCGGGCCAAAGGCCCAGCGATTTGCCTAGCCTGGCCCAACGGGCCAGGTTTTCGATGCAAAGAAACCCAAGGGCCAAAGGCCCGGCCATTTTCTAGCCGCCCTCATTATGTTCCAGCAAACGGCCGGGCCGTTGGCCCTTCCATTCATTGGTTTTCTTGGTCCCAGCCCGTTGGGCTGGGCTAGGTAAACGTCCGGGGCTTTGCCCCTAAATACAAACGCGCAGCTTCAAAAGGCGTGTCCGATTCTAATTCTGCTGTAACGCGCGGACCCGGCGGCGATAATCATCGGCTTTGGCAAAATCGATGACGTTGTCAGGAATGGGGGCAAACGCGGGCAGATTCATCGACAAACAATGCAGTTCGCCCTGCAATTCTTTTAGACTGCTCATGTCAACCGTTTTGATCGTGTGTTTCGGCAGCAAGCGAGCGTAAGTGGCGCGTGCGGCGGCTACCATCTCTGGCGGATCACTGTCAAACGTGGGAACCAGCACCAAGTTGTTGGCAAGGATCACGTTCGTGTACGCACTCCATGACGTTCCGTTTCGTGGCGGGATGTCGATGCGTATCACTTGCATCGGTTGCCCGTCCACTCGCACGCGTTGCAAGCGGGCAGCGTTGCGTTCCAGGATCGCTGCATTGATCGGATCCAATCGCGGGTCGACTCGAGCGACCACGACTTGATTCGGCGATAGAAAGGTGGCGAACATGTCGACATGTCCTGTCGCTTCGTGTTGCAAAGGTTCCAGTACCACCAATTCGGTCAGATTGCAGTGCTTGGTAAACTCGTCAATCACCATTTTTCGGCGTTCTACTTCTGGGTCCAGACCAGGCCATGGTTTGGGAAAGCTGATGCGGTTGTCTTCAAAGATCCGCTGCGTGGTTAATGCTAACCGGCGGCCATTGCTGAGCAGGTTTCCACCTTGGATGGTCCATGGAACCGACACCAATTTTGATCCGGTGCGGTCGGCCCAGACAATCGGCAATGCATCGTCTTTGGGGCGAGCGCCCTCGTAGTAGAAATCGATTGCTTCGGTACCCTGTTCGCCTTCGGCCAACAACGGACCAAAGTCACGCATCCAAATCGTGTTTAAGTCAAATTCACAAAAGTAGACGTGATCCGTGGGAACGTGTCCGTTGTCAATCCAATCGACCGCGTCAACAAGCTGTTGCGGGTTGTTACAAAGAATTAGCAGGTTGGTATGACCCGCCGTCGTTTCGACAATCTGTTGCAGTGTCGCGGCATGATGCGATTGCCAATCGCTAACGCTCAGCACGAGAGCACGCTGCGATTCAAACTCACCGGCTAATCGTGGATAAGGACGATGGAGGTTGGCTTTGCCAGCCTCCACCGCCATTTGAGCAAGCATTGTGGGAGAGAAACTCTGAGCCAACCCCGGTTCGTTTGCAACCGCAAACGCCGTGGCTAACACGGCCCCAACCGCGAACCGCAACAATGACTTGACCATAAATCTCGGTGCTCATCTCAGTGCCATTGAAGACCCCTGGCGTGTTAGGGTCGTACCGTATTTTTCCATCGGACCGTAGCGACAGCGGGTTTTCGAGCATGCCGGCACGCTCTGCAAACACCATTGTCCAGGGCATCGATGTCACCATCGACTTGCCAGTGCATGGCGACGATCCGTTTGGAATTGTAATTGCCACCAACAACACGGCTATCGGGCAAGGACAAAGAAATGCAGAAATGGGATAGGTCGAGCTCCAATCTGTTGCCTGCTTCGCAAACAGGGGAACAAACGTTCCATGGTCGCGTTTAGGTTTGTCATTGTCGCCCGCGGTTGATGCTGTGGCATAGGATTGACGATGCAGGGACGATGGCGAACACGCCGTTTGTGGAATTTTGTTGCAATCGGGTGAACGCAGCGATAGATTCATCGCAGGCTTGTCGCGGCGGTGAACGGTCGCTGAACGCGATTGGCCTCTTTCGATCCACCTTATCAGATTTAATAAGGAGCAAACGCGTGAATAATGAATACACGGCGCGATCGTTGCGCTGGTTCGAAGAGGTTTGGAATCAGCGACGGACTGAAACGATCGACGAATTTTTGACCGAAGACAGTATTGCGGAAACCGACAATGGTGTGCTTCGCGGCCCGGACGAGTTCAAGCAACAGGTGCATGCACCGATGCTTGACGCGTTTCCTGATCTGCATGTAGACGTGGAAGGCACGGTTACCGAAGACGACAGTGTGGTGATCCGCTGGATAGCCACCGGCACGCACCAAGGCGATGGCCTTGGCATCAAGGCGACCGGACGCCCCGTTCAGTTTCGCGGAGTCACATGGCACCGGTTCAAGAATGACAAACTGATCGGAGGCGGAGACTATTGGAGTCAAGACAGTCTGCGAAGACAATTGCAAGACACCCGTCAGTAGTCGTGGTTTGCACCGGAGTCGAGTTTTGTCTAGACGTTATCTCTCAATTTGGCGAAGCGAGAATGATCGACTGGGGATGCTGCCGCAAACTCGGTGCACTCGCCATCACGGCGGATCACGGTATACTGGAAGTTCGCTTTGCATGTACTTTTCCCAACGTTCCATCTCCAAGGAAATCCC
Source organism: Rhodopirellula maiorica SM1 (assembly GCF_000346295.1). Taxonomy (GTDB): domain Bacteria; phylum Planctomycetota; class Planctomycetia; order Pirellulales; family Pirellulaceae; genus Novipirellula; species Novipirellula maiorica. The sequence continues at coordinate 26,825 of NZ_ANOG01000261.1, forward strand.
ATGAACCGACTTACTGTCACCCTGTTTGCCGCGTTGTTCTCGTTCTGCGTGCTGCCTGGATGCGGCGATTCGGCGCCCACCAATGTCGCCGAGGATGCGGATGCGGCCGCGATCGCTGAATACGAAGCCGCGGTTGCCGCCGAAAGCGCCGCGATGAACGAGAGCGAGCAATAGGGAAAAACGAAGCCCATGAAAAACGAAAAACCCCAGGCATTTTCATGCCTGGGGTTTTATTGTTGATACGACTAATGTCGAGGAGCGTTTTTGGGGAAGCCTAGAATTCCGAGTTGATGGTCTCCTTCGCGGCTCGTGTCCCCAGCGAACCCCACAAACCATAGGGACTCTTCGCGCCTGGTGCATTGTTGTTTGCCGCGTTGCCGCTGATGTAGACCACGGGGTTACGTTGGTTACCCGCTTCGATCGAATCGGTGATGAACTTCACTGCACCATCACCCATCAGCACATGAATACCGCCTTGGTGACGACTCGATCCGGTTGTGATTGACGGTCCGTTCGAATCGTGAGGGATACACATGGGGCTGTTGGGCGGCAAGATGGTGAACGCCATTGATTGCACATTTTGGTCGTCGGCCCATCGGTAACCGCGTCCCTTCGTCGACCCCTCGGTATTGCCAGCGGTCCAGAATTGAGGACGCTGAGGATCCAGCATCCCCGCTTCGATGCACAGGCTTGGGTTGTCCCGTATGTCCGTCTGGGCCGGTTGACCACTGGGGTGACGTTTGCCGATGGTACGGGCATCGTTGTCACCCAAATCAGTAGCGATTTCCATCATTGCAATGGTGTTGGAAAGACCGTCGAGAACGTCGCGAAACTTCATCGACTTGTGACGAACAAACATGCCTCGATTGGCCGCGCGAGATTCCTCGGCATAAGAGCTGTTGGTTGGCCCACTATCGGGATCAAAGTCCCCATGTTGGGCACGCCAATGCGAATCCCCCATGCACGATGCATAGTTGGTTCGGCCCAGCGATGGCAATCCAGTGCCTGGATCGCTCGGGCAGCGAAGCGTGGGAATTTGTGTGGCCCAAGGCACATATTGGATGTTCTCGGGAGTCGGTCCCATGGCGGGCCATGGAGGCGATTGTTGTGCCCCATCGGTGCGTTCGGTACTGGGATTGGTGATCTTCTCCCATAACGCTTGTTGCTCGACAAACGGAGTCATCCCCACCAACGAACTCAATCGCCAATGGTTGTTTGTGCTGTAACTGCTCCACCAGTTCTGACCGTTGTCGCTTCCGTCGTCGGTGCCGGTGCCATGAACGGGCATCTGACCATACGCGCTGTGATAGTTGTGAAGCCCCAAGCCAAGCTGTTTGACATTGTTGCTGCAACTCATTCTACGGGCCGCTTCGCGGGCCGCCTGTACTGCCGGCAGGAGCAATCCTACCAGCACGCCGATGATGGCGATCACCACCAGCAGTTCCACCAAGGTGAAACCTCTTGAGTGTTCAGAACGGTTCATTGATGAACTCCAATGAAGAAGAAATTAATTCCACAGCGGGAAGGGACCTACAGTCCGCCGCTGCAGGGACGACATCTTGCCGTCGGGAAAGGAACAGCCACTAATTGTACCCCAACGGCAATCTGTTGATCCATAACTCTTTAGAAGGGGGCAGTCAAGATTTGCCTGAATGCGAAGAGCCGTGTCGCTGCGGTTTCGTAAATGCGAACGGCAAATTGTCTGCGTACAACAAGTCGCCTTTTCTGCGAGGGGGCAGGCAAAAAGTGCGCATTCCGAAATTGAGTGCGGTTCAATTTTCGCAAACAGGAAGTGTTGAACCGCAGGGGATCGAAAATAGAAGCGAATAAACCTATAGCCGCCAATGGAGTCGTTATGCAATTGCTCCTCGGTGACTTGGGGAGGGGCTTTGCGGACACGACGGCGGGGGGCGGCGTAGCAAACGAGCTGATCATTTAGATCAAGACGCTATCCGTCGACCCCACATATTCGATGAGATATGTTTTCCATTGATCGTGACAGCCAGGACAATAGTCGCGTCCATGGCACGCGAAATCAGTAGCGTCGCGGAGAGAATTCCGCCACAGATCGGGGGGCAAACGTCAGGTTCGTGACCGATGTAAAAAAGAAAACCCCCGAGCTAAGGCAAGCTCGGGGGTTTCGTCGAAACTTTAAGCATCACAGTGAATCGATCGTTGGCTTAGAAATCTGCGTCGATGGTCTCTTTCGAGGCTCGTGTTCCTAACGCCCCCCACAATCCATAGGGGCTCTTCGCACCAGCGACATTTTTGTTGGCAACAGTTCCTCCATTGTGGACCACTGGGTTGCGTTGGTTGCCTGCTTCGATCGAATCGGTGATGAATTTGACCGCTCCATCACCCATCAACACATGGATACCGCCCTGGTGACGACTCGATCCAGTCGTGATCGATGGCCCATTGGAATCGTGTGGAATACAAACCGGGCTGTTCGGTGGCAGAGTCGTAAAGGACATCGAATGCATGTTTTGGGAATCAGCCCAGCGATACCCGCGTCCTTTGCTGACCGACTCGAATTCCGTTGTAGCACCCGGGAGCCAGAATTGTGGACGTTCTGGATCAATCATATTCGATTCCAAACACGAGCTTGGATTGTCGCGGATATCGTTTTGGCCCGATTGGCCGTTTGGATGTTTCTTGCCAAAGGTACGGGCATCTTGATCGCCCAAGTCTGTGGCGATTTCCATCATCGCGATGGTATTGGAGAGTCCATCGAGAGCGTCGCGAAATTTTGTCGCTTTATGACGAACAAACATGCCGCGATTGGCTGCGCGTGATTCCTGCGCGTATCCGCTGTTGGTGGGGCCCACGTCGGGGTCAAATTCGCCGTGCTGCGCCCTCCAGTGAGAATCGCCCATGCACGAGGCATAGTTGGTTCGCCCCAGTGCGGGCAGTCCGGTGCCAGGGTCACTTGGGCAGCGAAGACCGGGCAGCTCGGTTGCCCAAGGGATGTACTGAATTTGTTGGGGAGTAGGCCCCATAGCCGGCCACGGGTTCGTCGTGGTCTCAATGCCGGCACCATTGTTGCCGTCGGGGGTTTGTTTTGACCCGGAGGTGCTGCGTGGGGGAGTCACGCTATGGCAAAAACTCTAGACACGGTGGGCTATAGAGTTCAAGCCGAGTGGCTTCAAGGCATTGAAAATGCTTCCGGAGCATCCTGGACGAGCAGCCAGTTCCGTTTTGTGGCTACATTCGACCAAGTCTGTTGAGATTGGTTAGGCCAAGTGACCGTGATATCGCAGTTCTCGGTGGTGTCGCCCAAGCCGATCCGCATGATGCGTTCGTTGCTGCACAAATAACCGTCGCCCGACGTCAATGTGGCCACCCAGCGGTCGTCACCGCACTGAATTTCGATCTTTGCTCCGATCGCGTCCCGCGCCCCGACAGTTCCCGTCAATTCAAACTCGATCCAGGTTCCCGTTGCATGGTTTCGGTTGATCAGCAATGCGATGGGTTCGGTTTGATGCGTGACGGCAATGTCGGTTTGATGATCCCGATTGGCATCGAGCGTCCACAACGCTCGACCGACGTGCGGCAGAGCCAAATATTCACTGGCGAATTGATGCTCGAGCGACGCAAAACGATGGTTGGGGTCGACACCAAAAATCTGCATGGGATGCGCGTAAACTGATTTCTTTCCCTCACGCGAGAACATATCGACATGACCGTTGGAGACGATCAGTTCCGCTTGTCCGTTGTGATCTAAATCCACCGTCGCAGTGCCGAATCCAACCAATGGAAGCGTCGGTTGAATCAGATCGTGCATCGCAGTTCGGTCTTGCCACTGACCTGGAATCACCTGTTCGTAGAGCGTGTTGTATTCGCGATCGAAATTGGTCACATAGAAATCAAGGTCGCCATCGCGATCGAAATCGGACGTGGCAATCCCCATCGAACCTTGCGCGGTCGAGCGATCATCACCCGCCAAGCCGAACGCGATCGCGGACTCCGAAAGTTTGAATTTGTTTGTCTCTGCATTGCCACGCCAATAATGGTTTTGCGTCATGTCGTTGGCAACAAGGATGTCCAACCCACGGGTATCATCCAACGCACCCACGACCACGCCGAGTCCTCGGCCCAGTACGGATGGGGCGTTGCTCCATTGGTCGGTCGCGTCGACGAAGCTTCCATCACCGACCCCGCGGTAAAAACGGTCTCGCTCGGCGGGGAATTTCATGGGTGAACATGAACGTGGTATTTCTTGTTTGTCGTTGCCACAGGGCTGCGTCGACGGTTCAAGACCGGCGCAGTAATGCAGGATCACCAGGTCGGAAATCCCGTCGTTGTCCAGGTCGGCGATCGCACCACTTGTCGACCAGGACTGCGAAGTGGATTCACTTGGTAAACGAAGCGTTGCGTCAGAAAAGGAGCCGTCACCGTTATTGATCAACAAGGTGTTCGGGCCGTAGTTGAGTATAAACAAATCGGGAAAACCATCCTCGTTGACATCGCCCACGGCAACCCCTTGGCCAAAACCCGTGTCACCGGTCCCCGATGCCATCGTGACCGCGGAAAAGGAACCTCCGAGATTGCGATACAACGCATTGGCATCCGAATCTCGCTCAGGCGGTTTCCCACCCGCCGCGACGAGATACAGGTCGCTCCAGCCGTCGAGGTCAAAGTCGAGTGTCCCGCCACCGCAACCAAGCGTTTCATGCAACATGATGCCGGGAAGGTCCAGGTCGTCGGCGGTGGCACCGTGGAAACGTAAATTGCGAAGTGAGGCTTCGTTGACGAGATGTAGCTTGGGCGTCGTCGCCCCGATTGGATCGGCGTCGGACGTCTCTCGCTGCGAATCGAGGTTGGCTGAAGTGTCGATTCCAGACGAACCCACAATCGCAGGCAAGGGAAGGTATGACAAATCAAGCGTCAATTCGAGGTGTTGCTGTGTCGATTGCCATGGCGTGTTTTTCCGCAGCAGCGAGATAATCTCGTTGCGTGTCTCTTCCACCGGGACAGCATCGTCGGCCGGCAGCGTCGTTGCCATGGCGGCCCACGCTTCGGCTTCCCATAGTCGGCCGAGTTCACGTAACGTGCCGGCAATATCGGTGGCGATTTCGCGTGAGATTTCTCCAGTTCGCTCAAACCGACTCTTCTGCTGGTTGAACTTGCTGAGCAGCGTCGCTCGGCGGTCCACGGATTCAATCGCTTGTGTCGGAATTTCGCTGCCGCTTTGCACAAGTTGTTTGAGCGAAACGCCCAACTTTGTCCATGATTCGGCAATATCGGCATCGACCTGGGTTGCCTGCCAATACGCCCGAGCGGCCTGCGGAACATGCTGCTGCGTTCTTGCCCAGTCCCCGATCGCCAACCAGTAGTTGGCGTGCTGCTGGATTCCGGCAACGTGCGTCTCAGCCCACTGCTTCAGTTCGGTAGTACGTCCCGCCGAGGACAACGATCGGGCCAGCAGGGCATGCGCGGGTACGAAATTGGGATGCGTTTCAATTATCTCTCGCAACAGTTCGATGGCGTCCTCGTAATCGCCTTCGTCAAATTGGATGCGCGCTCTGCCGATCATCGGTCGCCGATCATCCGGGTTTCTTGACGCAACTTCTTCCAAGGGCTTCGGATCCAACGAGCGGCGAACGGTGTTCCCGAGCGACTTCAGCAGTTCGAGATCGAATTGGCGTTTTCGCACCAGCATGCGGCCATGCTCTAAGCTTGCCGCCCGATTTTCGGTTCCCACGTACAAATCAAATAACGTCCGCCGCATCTCGTGGTGATTCGGTTGAGCCTGGACCGCTTCGGACAACAAATCGATTGCGTCGAACAGACGTCCTGCGGAGATCAGGGCCACCATCGCTTGATGCACCCGTGGCTCTTTTTCAAAGGATTCGACTCGGCATGCTTGGATCAATATGTCCGCCGCTCGCGATGGCTGCTCGTTGACATGCGCGACTTTGGCAAGATCGATTAGGACGTCGATGTCATTGGGATAGCGACGCAGCACAGCATCGGTGTACTGGTAGGCTCGTTGCCAATCGTCGTCGTCGATCGCCCGTTTCATCGTCCGCAGTGGAGTCGGGTCGGTTTTCGGATCGGGCCACTGCGTCGAAGGATCGCTGCAACCGACAACGCTGGCCAGCAAAAGCGAAAGACAAGAAATCAGTGACCAAGATCGGGATTGATTTATTGAGTGGAAGGTGATCGTTGACAGCATGCGTACCTGGAATCCTCGGCCGTCCGAAAAACCTCCGTCGGTTTGAACGGGGACACCGTTACCAATGGGTCCGTTACCAATGGGTGATGAGCAAACGGTTCCTGTGCGGAGATGATCGATTGATTCTAGCGAGTCCCCCGCTGACTCACAACGTTGCAGGATCGCTGGCGATGGCGACGACTGCTGCCAAATCAATCGTAGGTGATGCTGGATTCAGTGGTTCGTGTTAAACTTGGCAAAGTGGTCGATTCGCCTCATTCATGTCCTTATCCGTGCGTTCCATGTCTTTCATTTTTCGCTGTGCCACGTTGTTTTTGCTTGGTTTGTTGTTGATCAGCATCGGCTGCAATGATGTCGCCGATGTCCAAGCACGCCCCGAATCATCGGCGGTGCCGGGTGTCGAAGAACCGCACGCGGATCCGGTAACCGAGGCGACGGACCACCCGAAGTTGAGTGAGCAGGAGAAGCTAACGCTTGTCAATCGAATGCGTCCCGCAGTTGACAAGTTCTGTGGCGATTGTCACTCGACGTCGCCTCCTGAGAGTTCGACGATCGAGGAATGGATCGACGAAGTGGACCAAGGGTTTATGTTGTACCAAACCTCGGGACGTACCGATTTGGAGGTTCCGGATCGTGATGATGTTTTGAAGTTTTTTCAGTATCAGGCTCCCGAGAAACTCATTCTCACCAACGGAATTGCGGGCTATCCGCAATCGCCTGTTCCTTTTGAACGTATCACGGCTGACTATCCTGATAATCGCCCGCCGGGCATCACCCATATCCAGTGGATCGATTTGGGAATCAAGCCGACATCGGCGTTGGTGTATTGTGACATCGGTACCGGGGCGGTGAAGGCTCATTGGCCATCGGAATCCGGCCGTCCGACCGTTCGGCTCGGAACCGTTTTGCAACCGGTGCACGTGGCGCCGTGCGATCTCGATCGAGATGGGAAGATGGATCTGGTCATCGCAGATATTGGCGAATTCAACGCTAACGAGAGCGACCTTGGACAAATCGTGTGGCTGCATCGTAGTTCGAAGTCATCTACGGAGTCAGCGAACGCACAGAACGACGATAAATTTGAAAAGACAGTGTTGCTCGATGGTCTCAGCCGACTCGCCGACGTGCGTCCAGCCGACTTCGATGGCGACGGCGACATCGATCTACTAGTCGCTGCATTTGGATGGCGAACGACTGGCAAGATTTTTTTAATGCGAAACGAGAACCGCTTCGACGAGGGAGTGCCGCAGTTTACGGTCGAAACCGTCGATGATCGTCATGGGCCGATTCATGTGCCGCCGATTGATCTAAACAACGATGGGCATCTCGATTTCATCGCCTTGTTTGGGCAAGAACACGAGCGAGTGGAAGCGTTCCTGAACGACGGCGATGGAAATTTCAATAGCGAGCTGCTGTGGGCAGCGCCCAATCCAGCGTACGGTTCAAGTGGGATTCAGTTGGCCGATCTCGATGGCGATGGCGACGTGGATGTGCTGTACACCAATGGCGATTCGTTTGACCGGGGGGCCAAACCGCATCACTCGGTCCAGTGGCTCGAAAACGAAGGTTCCTACCCCTGGAAACATCACCCGCTGATCAATATGCCTGGGGCGATGGCTGCACAGGCGGCTGACTTTGACGGCGATGGAGATCTAGATGTGATCGCCACCTCGTTGTTGGTAGGTGACAGTCAGAAACAAGTGGACGCAGTGGATTCGTCGTCAATCGTACTGTTACTGCAAACATCGAAAGGCGAGTTTACGCCAACCAAGATCGAAGCAAAATCGCATCAACATTTAGCACTCCGAACGGCCGATTTTGACGGAGATGGCAAGTTGGATGTGGCGGTCGGAAATTTCCTTCGCAACGGCCCCAAGGATCAACCCGATTTGATCCTGCTATATAACGCTGGTGAGTGACCCGAAAGCTCACCATTGTCGCTCACCATTGTTGCTCACCAGAGAACCTACCGACAAGCTCCTACCAAACTGCTTATCACGCTGGATAGTGGAGAATAAGGGCCATGCGTTTGGTGCATGGCCGGTATTCGTGAAATGCATTGGATGCATGTGTCGTTCTTGCCAATACTAGGGAGGTGTTGACTTGCCAGCCCGGCATAGTTCTGTGTCGCCGGTTCGCTCGTCCGCACGTCAAATATCTTTCCCTAAGTCAGGACCGATCATGAATTACAAAACAAGCTTCGCTCGGACATGGACGAGCATCGCGGTGCTCTGCATCGCCACCCCTGGGTTTGCCCAGGTCGAAGAGTCTGCCATCCCGCTGGGAGAAATGAACACAGAGAAAGAGGCGGCGTCAAAGGATGCGCCGGCTTCGAAATGTCCCGTGATGGGCTCCTTCACCGACGCCAGTCGTCGACACACCGCCGCGGGCGTCTACCAAAACGGCGATTGGTGGCCGAATCAGTTGAACCTGCAGATCTTGCATCAGAACTCGAGCAAAAGCAATCCGATGGGATCGGATTTCGATTATGCCGAAGCCTTCCAGGAACTTGATTTGGATGCAGTCAAGAAAGACATCCACGAGTTGATGACCACGTCGCAAGATTGGTGGCCCGCCGATTATGGGCACTACGGACCGTTCTTTATTCGTATGGCGTGGCACAGTGCGGGGACCTATCGCGTGGCCGATGGCCGCGGGGGGGCAGGCTATGGAACCCAACGTTTTGCGCCGCTGAACAGTTGGCCGGACAACGGCAATCTTGACAAGGCACGTCGGTTGTTGTGGCCTATCAAACAGAAGTACGGCAAGAATATTTCTTGGGCCGACTTGATGGTGTTGACCGGAAACTGTGCACTCGAATCGATGGGGTTTGAAACGTTTGGCTTCGCCGGAGGCCGCGAGGACGTGTGGGAACCTCAGCAAGACATCTATTGGGGGCCAGAGACGGAGTGGTTGGGTGACGAACGCTACAGCGGTGATCGCGAACTCGAAAATCCGTTAGCCGCGGTGCAAATGGGGTTGATCTACGTCAATCCCGAAGGCCCCAACGGCAATCCGGATCCGCTTGCTGCGGCAAAGGACATTCGCGATACGTTCGGCCGCATGGCAATGAATGATGAAGAGACGGTGGCATTAATCGCTGGCGGTCATACATTCGGAAAAGCGCATGGTGCGGCGGATCCAAGCAAGTACGTCGGTGCCGCGCCCGAAGGTGCCAGTATCGAAGAACAAGGGCTCGGTTGGAAAAATTCGTATGGCAGCGGCAACGCAGGTGATACGATCACCAGCGGTTTGGAAGGCGCTTGGTCAGCCACTCCGGCGGAATGGTCGCATGAGTACTTTGAAAATTTGTTCGCCTATGAATGGGTTTTGACCAAGAGTCCCGCGGGGGCTCACCAGTGGACTCCAAAAGACGAATCAGCAAAGGGAACCGTACCGGATGCTCATGATCCATCGAAATCTCATGCTCCGATGATGTTCACCACCGATTTGGCGTTGAAGGTCGACCCGATCTATGGCCCGATCTCCAAGCGATTTTACGAGAACCCCGACGAGTTTGAACAGGCGTTCGCCAAGGCTTGGTACAAGTTGACGCATCGCGATATGGGGCCCTACTCGCGGTTGCTCGGTTCCGAAGTGCCTGAGCCGCAATTGTGGCAAGACCCGGTTCCCGCGGTGGATCATGAATTGATTGACGACCAAGATATCGCCCAGTTAAAAACCAAGATCTTGGCGTCGGATTTGTCGGTTTCGCAGTTGGTAGAAACCGCCTGGGCATCGGCATCGACGTTTCGTGGTAGCGACAAGCGGGGCGGAGCCAACGGAGCACGAATTCGCTTGGCACCGCAAAAGGATTGGGCCGTGAATCAGCCCGCTGAATTGGCGAACGTGTTACAGCAACTCGAGAAAATCCAGAAGGATTTCAATGGATCGCAAACCGGTGACAAGCGGGTCTCGATGGCCGATGTGATTGTTTTGGCTGGAGTCGCCGCAGTGGAGCAGGCTGCGAAAAATGGCGGCCACGACGTGGAGGTTCCTTTCGCTCCGGGTCGCACTGATGCGTCACAGGAACAAACCGATGTCGAGGCGTTTGAAGTGCTCGAACCGACTGCCGATGGCTTTCGCAACTACGTCGGTCATGGCAAATTGGACCGACCGGCCGCAGAGTTGTTGGTCGATCGAGCCAACCTGTTGACGTTGACCGCACCAGAGATGACGGTGTTGATCGGAGGCATGCGTGTTTTGAATGCGAATGCCGACAACATGAAATTGGGAGTGTTCACGGAACAGACCGAAACGCTTTCGAATGACTTTTTCGTCAACTTGTTGGACATCAACACGGTCTGGAAAAAGTCGGAGGTGTGCGAACACTTCTACGAAGGACGTGACCGCGAGACAGACGAGGTGAAATGGCGTGCCAGTTCCGTCGATCTCGTGTTTGGATCCAATTCGCAGCTGCGGGCAATCGCCGAGGTCTATGCTTCGGATGACTCGCAGTCCAAGTTCGTCAACGACTTCGTTGCAGCTTGGAGCAAAGTGATGCAGCTCGATCGCTTTGACCTCGATCAGAACGTTCAAACGGAGACGCAGTACGCGGCGACGTCGGGACATTAACCGGCCCGCAGGGTTGCCCGTGCGAGAGATGATTGCCCATGGGGCGGTCGATATCTCGTTCGGGCGACCACCGACGGCTGGTCCGTCGACTCGATGCACGTGGAAATCGGAGTGTGGAAATCGGAATGTGGGAGAGGGTTCTAAGTTGTCGCGGGTAGATCGACAAGCTGGAATTCGATCCCACATTTTTTCGTTCGGCGTACACCGCGGGGCCACGTTCCGGTGGAATTTTTGTGTCTTGATATCCACTGGAATTGAGCTTTTTTCCCGTAATTGTTTGATTGCATCACGGGTGGGCCCGATATAAGGGACAGGTTGGTACAGTCGTAGGGGTTAGGAACGCCTCGATTTGAATGGGCAAGCAAATTCGAGGATACAGGTGCAGAACTGGAAGCTGCAACTATCGCTGCAGGCGGTCATGCTGTTTGCGACGTTTGCACCGTTGCACGCCGAATCTGCCGAAGTGCAACCTCCGGTCGCCCCATCCGCCGATTTCGCGGCTGCGGATCCGCCGGCACCCTCACCGCCGCTGCGACAGGATCATTCGTTTTCTACGAGGATCCAAAGCGATCCCTATCGGGCCTATGCCGCATTCACCGGACGCGGCGATGAGCAAAGCCGGCTGCATACCGATCTCTTTGTCCCGTTGGTTTCCGATCGCCAGAATCTGCTTTTTTCGGATATTCGCGGTCAATTTCTCAGCGGTGGTGGTGCCGAAGGCAACGTGGGGTTGGTGTATCGGCACATGGTCGCCAGCGACTATATCGTTGGTGCCTATGGATTTTATGACATCAAGCGATCTGCCAATGAGAATACGTTCCACCAGGCAACATTTGGTGCCGAGCTACTAACCGACATCTGGGATATCCGCTGGAACGGTTATTTGCCCGAGGGCGGTTCGACGCAAGCGGTCGCAGCCACCGCAGTGATTTCCAACGGCAACCTCGTTGTGCAAAACAACGAAGAGCGTGCTTACGCGGGGACGGACGCCGAGGTCGGCTTGCTGCTGTGGCGAATCCCCAAATGTTTTGACAGCGAGCTACGCGGCTTTGTCGGCGCCTATCACTTTGACACCAACTCGCCCACGGCCGAATCGATCCAGGGGCCGAGGGTACGTGCCGAATTGCGATCGTTTGATTTGCCGTTTTTGTCGCTAGATTCTCGTCTGACGTTGGGGGTGCAATATCAGCACGACAGCGTTCGTGATTCACAGACCTCGGCCACGGTTGGTGTACGAATGCCGTTTGGGCCCGATCGCCGCCGTCATCGCCGCATGTCACGAATTGAACGTAGGATGACGGATGTGGTCGTTCGCGATGTCGACGTGGTGACGCATTCCACGCCCACACCGGGTGGCCAGGAAGATGCCGTACACGCTATCTATGAATTCGAGATCGGATCGGTAACGGTGCTCGACGCAAGCACGCCCAATCTTCAGGCCGCAGTCGCCGGCGCCACCACCGATTCGGTGATCATCGATGGCGGTCGGGGCAATATCTATTTGTCCCAGCCGATCGAAGTCCAAGACGGACAGCAACTTCTCGGCGGTGGGTTGCAGGTCAAAGGGGCCGATACTGGGATCCACGCCTATTATGGATCTCCGGTGAATTTGTACGGCACGGATGAAACGCAAGCGGTGATCTTGACAGCCGACAATAGCGTCATTTCAGGTTTCAATATCTTTGGCGGTCTACACGGGATTTCCAGCGATTTACCGGGCGGTCTGGATGACCTCGTCGACGTGCTTATTTTTAGCAACAATGTAACCGGGGCTGCCGACAGCGGATTCCGATTCGGCACACTCGATGCCGACAGTGTTATTGCTCACAATCGAGCCACCGAAAATGGAGCTCATGGTTTTGACATCGAACAAAACGAAGGATTGTTCGTTCAGAACAATGCTTTGGGGAATGCCAAAAACGGATTCGACTTGTTTGACAACGACGGCGAGGTTTCATTTAACCGCTCACTCCGCAACGAAGGTTTTGGATTCTTCGCCGACGACAATTCAGGAAATATTGACGAGAACGAGTCTTACGAAAACGGACTGAGCGGTTTCGATTTCTTAGACAACACCGGGTCGATCGCAGGAAACTTGTCAGCGGACAATGGGTTGCAAGGCTTTACGTTCGCTCGCAACAACGGCGTCATCGAAAACAACTTGGCGTTTGACAATGGCGGTTTTGGTTTCGACTTTGCCGACAACGACGGCACCGTTCAAGGAAACTTGGCGTTTGACAATGGCGATGTTGGGTTTGATTTTGCCGACAACTTTGGCCTGTTCCAAGAAAACATCGCGACGGGGAATGACGGCGTCGGGTTTGACTTTATCAACAACTCGGGACAATTCCTAGCGAACGAAGCGATCGACAACAGCGGCAGCGGCTTTGACTTTGTTGAAAATACCGCTGGCGGCACCTTCTCGAACAACGTCGCCGAGAACAATGGCGAATTCGGATACGACGGAACCAATAACGGAACTGCGGTGAACAACACCGGTGCGGACAACGAGGACGGAAATGATACGTTTCCTTAGTGCGACGTTGTCACACCAATCTCGCCGGATGTCTCGGACTTCCGGCGACCGCTAACACAATCCGGCGCCAAAGACGTCGGGCGACAAAGGGCCAAGCTGGGGTGGGGAAAGTCTTCGGCGACTCTCGTTACCGCGAGAGGTCATGAAACGCAGCAGCAAAATCAATACGTTCTACTATCGAACGGCAGCAACATGGACGGGAGTCGCGAGCACCGATGCCGCATCCAAGAATGATCATTACTTCGAATTCAATGCGATCGATCACCGCACTGAGCGTGCTGATCCTGTTCGTCGTGGATTCATCGTCGCTGTTTTCGCAGCATCTCGCTGAGCCGTTGACGGATCCGGTCATGCAGCCTCCCGTGATGCAAGCTCCGCAAATGCAGGCCCCGCAAATGCAGACGCCGGGATTGGCCGCTCCTGGACTTCTCGTTGACAACAACGCACCGCAATCCAGTGCCGCAACCGCGAAAGACAAAGCGATTGCTGCCGACGCGCGTGTCGCCAACCTGTTTGGTGAGGTCCACCAAGTGGACGAGTTACCGGCCAATCGTGAACCGCTGGCTCGATCGCCGGCCGCCGATGCGGTGTTTCGTGAAGAAGCGTTGGGGCGGCGAACGGCCGATGTCGGTGATTTGCTGAGACGTTCCAAAGGTGCCCATGGGGTGTCGATCCAAAATCGTACTCCAATCGTCAGCGACACGCGTGTGCGTGGTCAGCGAGTGGGACAAGTGCTGGCATCCGGTTCTTACTGGGCGCCGGCCCGGATGGATTTGGATACGATGATGAGCAAGATCGATTCGCGGCTGGTACAAGATTCGATTTTGATCAAAGGCCCCTACGCCAGTCGATACGGTCCCGGTTTTCGCTTTGTTGACCTCGAGTTTCTGCAATCGCCACGCTACGAAAACGGCTACGAGGGGCATGGTTCGACCAGTGGAACGTACACCTCCAATGGCGAACAATTTTATGGACGCCAATCGTTCTGGGGTGGCAGCGATGACTATGGCTTTCATATCAGCTACGGCCACCGCACCGGCAACGACTACGAGACTGGCCAAGACGGATTCTTTATTCCTGCGAGCTACAAGTCACGAGACCTGTTCGTCGCCTATGGATTCGATTTGAACGATCATGAGAAAGTTGAATTCAACGCCTTGCGATTGGATCAAACCGATCTCGAGTTTCCAGGGTTGGTTACCGACTTGAATTTTTTGATCACGGACGGTTACGAGGTTACCTACACAAATGACGCGCCGTCGTTCGCAGATCGGTTCACCAGCGAAGTTTGGTACAACCGAACGCGGTTCGAGGGCGACACGCGGCGGCCCGGCAAGGCTCGTCAGATCCCCTCGCTTGTTGATGCGTTCCAGCCATCGTTTCTCGGTGCAGCCGATGGTTCGACCACCACCGATGGCGATGCGTTGTCAGGCGGGTACCGATTCGAGTCCACGTTTTTCTCGTGTGGATCACAAACATCGATCGGGACCGATCTGATCTATTTGAACCAAGAATTAAACGAATACGATTATTACGACCCCGACCCCAACGACAACAATTTTCCGATTCCACGCAGCGATTCAATCGACGTGGGAGCCTATGCCGAACGAATTGTCCAGTGGGACGATGACGTTGTCGTGACCGCCGGCACACGGATTGATGGCGTGTTTACCGATTCACGTGATATTGTCGCCGGAGTCCCCGAACCGCTCAGCGTGCTCGAAGAAACCACGCTCGACAAAGAATTCTTTCTGGGGTCGGCCTATCTAACCGCCAACCGAGATCTGGGACGAGGATGGAACAGCAGCGCCGGAATGGGCTTTGCCATGCGTCAGCCGACGCTGACCGAAATGTATGCTGAATACACATTCATCGGTTCGCTGCAGCGAGGGTTAACATTCCTCGACGGAGATCCCGAACTCGATTCCGAGCGTTTGTATCAGTTAGACCTCGGACTGCAATACAATTCCGATGATGTCATGTTTGGTTTGCACGGACACCACGCTTGGATCCAAAACTATATCACTTACGATTTGTTCGATCCGGCGGGAACCGTCGACGGGTTCCAGCAAGGGGCTTCGTTCGTCAACACCGATCTAGCGACGTTGAGTGGGTTCGAGACCTATGGGCAAATCGAATTGACGTCGATGGTGTCTACGTTCGGCATCTTGACCTATCTCGAAGGCCGCGATCACACACGGCTCGAACCATCGCGGCACACCGGCGACACGGTTCGCAGCGGCAACAGCACGGTGGACGAGGAACCGCTTCCAGGGATCGCGCCGATGGAAGCCCGTGTCGGATTTCTGATTCATGATCCCAGCCCCGAAGATTGCTGGGGCGTCGAACTGGCTGCCCGCATCGTCGACAACCAAGACCGTGTGGCGACCACGTTGCAGGAGATTGAAACGCCTGGATTCACGGTCTACGACATCCGTGGCTACCGACGGTTTGGCAACTTGCTAGTCACCAGCGGTTTTGAAAATCTAACGAACAAGTTTTACCGCGAGCACATCGATTATCGCTCGGGACTCGGCGTTTTTCGTCCCGGATTCGCGTTCTACGTCGGCGGCGAACTGACGTATTAATGTGGGATAGGCTTCCAGCCTGTCAGTCGGGTGCAAGCCGCTGACGACTCTCTCGTC
>NZ_ANOG01000262.1 GCF_000346295.1 Rhodopirellula maiorica SM1
GCGGAAACATGAAAACCACAACCGAAACCAGATCCAAATCCGTGACCACCGTCGCGGCCCGGATCGCTGGCGAAGACATCGCCAAAGGTGACTACGTCACCATCCTCAGCGAGATCATCGAGCTTCCCTCCTACTTATGGAGCTGCTCGGGCATCTCACAACCCATCGACGAACCCGTACGGACTCGCTACCTGCCGCGTGCAGTTGGCGAACCGCACAAAGTCGTCGCCGTTTGCTTGCCGTTCGTTTACGCGAAGCGCCCCAAAGGCAACCTGATCGCGTTCGACACACGACAGCAACAACTCGTCCGGCTTGACCGAGACAACGGTCGCTCGCTTTGGAAACAAATGCGAAAGGCCGCCAAGAAGAAAACGAGATAGAAAGCGTACACGAACTTTGGAAGTTTGAAGTTAGAAGGGATCAGATTCCTAACTTTTCACGCTTCTAACTTTTTGCTTCGCCCGCTTCATCGATCTCGCCTTTTATCAAGGCAAACACAGTGCATTACTACCAAGTGGGGTTAGCATTCAGTTTGCCATTCACCTGAACGGCAAGCTGCAAGCTTACCCCGCGACAGGGCAAACCATTGCGTGTCGAGACGGTCCCATTTCGTTCGGGACGTTTCGCTCGCGGTGGCGCTATGCAAAAACACCGATCCGACTGCCGGAGTGGAGTCCATAGGTTCGATTCCTGTCGTCCCGACTCCAACCGCGCCGAGACGTTTCTCGGTCGCGGCCCCACAACGGGGCGAAGCTCATTTGGGAGCAACCTCTGCACCAAACTTCGTCGGATCGCTTTTTAGTAAGGAGGTCACCATGGCCAACAAGTCTCTATTCCAAAGCATCACCAGCTTCCTGCCACGCGCAACCGTGGTCAACGAAGCGGGCGGACCAGCGTACAAGTTGTCCGCGAAGCATGCGCTTGCGCAAATGGCGGCGACCGGCACGTTCGGTAACGTCTACTATGAGTCTGCGCAAAACCAACTCGACGCGATGCGAAAGCTGATCGACGAGATCGACGACAACGAGTTCCTGGCAAAGCTGGCCGTCTATTCACGTGAGCGTGCTTACATGAAGGACATGCCGGCGGCGTTGCTGGTCGTGCTGTCAACGCGAGACACCAAGCTGATGCACCAAGTCTTCGACCGAGTCGCGGATAACGGCCGCGTTCTGCGCACCGTTTTCCAAATGACTCGTTCGGGACAGTTTGGTCGCAAGGGCCTATCGTCTTCGCTGCAGCGTGCGTTTCAACGTTGGCTGAACGACGCGTCTGTTGGCAAGTTGCTCTCCGCCTCGATCGGAAACGATCCGAGCCTGCGAGACATCCTGCGAATGGCACGTCCAACGCCGAAGGATAACACACGTCGTGCGTTGTTCGGCTGGCTGACCGATAAGCCAGTCGACAAGTGGGCTCCGGCAACGGAAACCGACTTACCGGCGACGGTTCAGTCACTGATCGCGTTCCGCGGCGCCGACACGGCCGAGGCACAGGCGTTGATCGCGGGCGACCTGCAAGTTCGATGGGACTTGCTAGCCGACGCAGCCAAGGGACCGTTGGTTTGGAAGGCGATTGCACGACAAATGGGACCGCAAGCACTGCGAATGAACCTCAACACGCTATTGCGTCACGACGCATTCAAGAAGCCTGGAATCCTCGGATTCGCAGGAGCCGACAACGCGATGATCGACTACGTGGTCGGCCAACTGGCTAACCGCGACGCGATCGCTCGCAGCCGTCAGTTCCCGTACCAATTTCTGGCAGCTTACATGAATGCATCGGACGAGGTTCCAAGCAAGATCAAGACGGCGTTGCATGACGCTGCCGAGATCGCGTGCGGAAACGTGCCAAAGTTACCAGGCCCAGTCATCATCGGACTCGACACGTCAGGTTCGATGGGATGTGCCGTCACGGGTAACCGTGCGGGTCGACATGGCGGTGGGGGCGGAACGTCAAAGATGCGATGCGTCGATGTTGCGGCACTGTTCGCAGCAGCGATCCTGCGTCGCAACCCAGACAGTGTCGTGATTCCGTTCGATACGCAGGTTTACAAGGCAAAGGTCGATCCAAGCGATACGATCCTGTCACTGTCAGCACGCTTGTCGAAGTACGGAGGCGGAGGAACGGATTGCTCGCTGCCATTCGTTGAAGCCAACACACGTTACGCGAAGCAAGCCTTCGCCGGCATCGTGCTGGTCAGCGACAACGAAAGCTGGATCACCTCGGGGCGACGATACGGCTACGGCCAAAACGGTTCAACCGGCGTGATGACCCAATGGGAGAAGTTCAAGAAGACCCAGCGTGGACTCGGCGTTGTCGATCCGAAGCTAGTCTGCATCGACATCCAACCCTACGGAACCAGCCAGGCACCTGAGCGAGACGACATCCTCAACATCGGCGGCTTCAGTGACGCCGTGTTCAACATCGTCTCATCGTTCCTAGAAAACGACGCGTCCCGCTTCGTCCGCGAAGTGGAGTCCGTCGCACTGTAAAGTGGGATAAGCATCCTGCCTGTCGAAAACACAGGCTAAGAGCCTATACTACGATCGAAACGCCCGCGGAGGAGAAGTTCTCTGCGGGCGTTTTTTGCATTTCTCCCGAGGGCGCTGTAGTGATCCTATACTTATGCAACTTTAGAATCGTTGATTCACGTAGGTATGAATCTGACTCGGCAGTAACTCGGAAGTTGCAGCGCCTGTCCGGACAAAGAACTGCTCGGATCCGTCTTTTTGCTTTAAGTAGGCAGGCGCGTAGCCGGCCTTGCACTCCAGAACGAGAACACGTTTGCCGCCGAAGTCGCAGAAATGTGGCTGAATGTTTAGCATGTGCTGTGTGCCAAGCCGTTCTTTGATGATGTTGACTAAATGAAGATTCATCTTGTCTTCATTGGAAAACTTATCGACTTCAATTCCCAAAGCATTTCCTGAATCATCAACCCCGATAACAAGAAACCCACCGCTAGTATTCAGGAACGCAGCAATGGTCTTCAGTACCGAGTGCTCCATTTTGATGTCGTTCTGGTTGGTGTGCAGATTAACGCGGAGCGTTGACTTGAACTCGATCCCGTTGCCTTCGCCCTGAGCGACGATTTTGTCGACCGCGACAATTCCGAGTTCGGGCTCTTTATGTCCTTTGGATTCCAGCTTTCGATAGCCGTCCTGAATCACCCTCGCTATAAGTTTGCGACGAGCTTTGAGGAATTCGGAGTATTCCATCTGGTGCCAATTTACCGGCAAAGCGTGCCAGTAATACATCTTGTTCAAATCGTCGTCGCTGAATCGACTTTCGTATTCGGGTGCGTAGTCACCGGGAGCTGACGCTGAGATCGCGTTGTTGTCGTCCCATTCCACCAATGCATAGTTGGCGAGTTGGTTTCGTTCGCGTTGCTGGGAAATTCCGGCGTCTTCCAGGTGTTTCCGAGGGAACAGGTGGTGCTTTTCCGCTCCGGCGCGAATCGCATTGAGTGATGGGTCGAGAAGGTCAAACACTCGTTTTTGCGAAAACAGCACGCGGGCATCGAGCAAGTTCAATGCAGCGTAATAGGCATAGTGTGCCGGACCGGATGCCGCAGCCGTCACCAACATGTTTGGTAACGCAATGTTCCAGAAGTCGTTCGTGAAGGTTGAGTCAATTTTCCCGTCAATCCACGCAACGAATGCATCGGCGTCCGCACACTGGCTGATGTCTCGCAAGTCCCTCTCCATGACCGATTCAGGCGAACTCGAATAGCGGCCCGTGATTGAGACCATGAAAAACCAGCGAGCGATCACTTGGGCGAGTTTGAACTTGTCAACTTTGTACTGACACTTCCCAAGCAGATAAAAGATTTGGCTGTATAAGATCGCGTTCTTCGAGCTGATCATCTTGCCGCTGCGGAACCCAGCCTGCTGGATCACTTTGAAGAAGTCATGCCAGTTCTGAAGGTTTAGCGACTGCTTCTGAGCGTCTTTTAGGGTCGCAAACTGCTTTTCTCGAATCTCTGGGCTGGATTCGCTTGTGGCTAAATCCTTACCACGCAGCAACGCATACGCATACTTCAGCACGGCACGATTGAAACCGAGGCCAACTCCGAGTCGCAAGAGCTGATCGGGGCTTGGTTGGAGGAAGTGATTGAATGGGTTGGCAGTGTCCGTTGACGGCTGCTTCGCAGCACGACAAAAGTCCTCTAATTCGCGACGTCCTTCATCCCAGTAAACCGACATTAGCGTCAGTATGAAATCAGCTTGATCGAGCGTTTTGCCTTCACTATTGATCCGCACAAAAACTTCAGAGACTTCCTCCGGCTCAGCCTTCTCGGAAAGCACGAGTGCAGTGAACGGATACTGGCTCAAGCTGTAGAGCTTATTGATGCGTGTCTGTATCAGTGATTCTTCTTCCGCATCAAGCGATTTCCCATTCTTCTCGCGATGCTCCGAGAGGTTCTTCAAGAACGATCCGACGAATGAGAAGATGTTGCCGCCCTTTTCCCAGAGGCGTGAGATATCGGGAATGAACTCGGGGTCGTTCTTGGAGGCAGCGTTGGCGACGGCGAATTGCTCGTCCGATGGCCGGAAAGCAATTTCGATTTTTCGCTTCTTGTAGTCTTCGTCCACGACACGAATGCCCTTCAGCACCGCAAAGAGCGAAGTAAGCCGCTGCTGGCCATCGACGATCAACATCTGAGGAACGAGCTGTTCCTTCTGCGTTCCAATCGTCTTTGCCTTCAGCTCTGCACCGGTTTGCCAAAACAAAAAATATCCGACGGGGTAGCCGCGATACATCGAATCAAACAGATTGCGGATCTTTGTGTTCGACCAAACGAACGGACGTTGGATATCGGGAAGCCCGATGCTGCCAAGCTCGATGCCATCTAACAGCGTTGTAAGCGTGTAGTTGATTTGGCTGAATTTTGTGTTGCTCATAGCGTTCCATGAATAGCGGCGTTCTTGCCCAGAGCACGTCTGTCATGCCCTTCGATTGCTACGAAGCGGGCGTTGTCCAGCTTCAATTGCTCTTAAACTTGCCGTCTTGTTGCCTTTTTCAAGGCCAAACGATAGCATGTTTGCTGTTCACTGCACAGCCGCGTGGCTGTTTTCCGCGTATTTTCGCGACTTCCAACAATGGCCAACGAAGCCGATACCTGCCGAAAGTACGTCGTCCCGCGCCTCCAGGCTGCGGGCTGGGAGGAAGAACCGCACCGAATCAACGAACAGGTCACTTTTACCGATGGCCGGATCATCGTCACAGGCAGGCGAGCCAAACGACGGCCCGGAAAGCGGGCCGACTATATCCTTCGCCACCGACCCGACTTCCCGATCGCTGTCGTCGAAGCGAAGGGATCGTACGCAACGCCGAGTGACGGACTGCAACAAGCCAAAGATTACGCCGAGATCCTTGGTCTAATGTTCGCTTACTCGACCAACGGTCACGGGATTGTCGAGTTTGACTACACGACTGGCATCGAATCGGAGCTGACTGCGTTTCCAACCCCAGACGAGCTTTGGCGACGACTCACGCAAGCAGAATCCATTACCGAGACGGCCGCCGAATCAGTTCTCGCGCCGGCATATCACTTGAGCGGATTTTCCCCGCGTTACTACCAAGAGATCGCGATCAACCGCGCTGTCGGTGCAATAGCCGGCGGCACGCCAAGAAGTTTGCTGACGATGGCCACTGGAACCGGCAAGACCGTCGTTGCCTTTCAGATCTGCTGGAAGCTGTGGTCATCGCGTTGGAACCGAACCGGTAGCCATCGCAAGCCGCGAATCTTGTATCTCGCTGATCGGAACATCTTGGTCGACGATCCGATGGCTAAGACGTTCGCGCCATTTGGTGACGCGCGCTACAAGATCACCGGCGGCAAGATTGTGCAAAGCCGCGAGATGTACTTCGCGATCTACCAATCCATTGCCGAAGACGCAAACCGTCCAGGGCTTTACAAAGAGTTCGAACGTGATTTTTTTGACTTGATACTGATCGACGAATGCCATCGAGGTAGCGCTCGCAACGACAGCAGTTGGCGTGAGATTCTCGAATACTTCTCGCCAGCAATTCAAGTCGGCCTTACCGCCACGCCACGCCGCGAAGACAATGCCGACAGCTACGACTACTTCGGCGATCCGATCTACACCTACAGTCTGCGGCAAGGGATCGCCGACGGTTTTCTTGCGCCGTATCGCGTCCACCGGATCGTCACGACTTGGGACGCGGTCGGTTGGCGACCCAGTGCGGGCGAACTCGATCGGTTCGGTCGCGAGATTCCTGACGAAGAGTATCAAACCACGGATTTTGAACGAGTCGTCTCGCTACGTGCGAGAACGGACGCCGTCGCTAAGCACCTCACGGAGTACTTGAAAAAGACCGACCGCTTCGGCAAGACGATCGTATTTTGTGTTGACCAGGAACACGCCGACGAAATGCGTCGCGCCCTCAACAATTTGAACGTGGACTTGGTTCGCGATTACCCCGACTATGTTTGTCGCGTCACCTCCGACGAAAAAGAAATCGGTCGCGGACACCTGAGCAACTTCCAGGATCTAGAACGACGCACCCCAGTCATTCTGACCACATCGCAACTGCTAACTACCGGTGTTGACGCCCCTACCGTTCAGAACATCGTACTGGTACGGATCATCAACTCGATGACCGAGTTCAAGCAGATCATTGGTCGCGGGACGCGGGTACGAGACGACTACGGAAAACTGTTCTTCAGCATCCTCGATTACACTGGATCGGCAACCCGATTGTTCGCGGACCCTGACTTTGATGGCGATCCGGCCATCGAAACCGAACAGACAATCAACGACGAAGGCGAAACGGTTGTCGATGAAGTCATCACGGTTCAAGAGGAAGAGGAAGGCTACGAGGTCACCACTGAACTACCGCCAGATGAACCTGACGAGCCACGGCGAAAATTCTACTTCGATGGTGGCCAAGTCGAGATCGCCGCGCATCTAGTCTACGAACTTGACCCTGACGGAACGCAACTTCGCGTCGTCCAGTTCACCGATTACACAGCTGACAAGGTGCGGACGCTGTATCGCAACGCTGCCGAGTTGCGAGGCGAGTGGGCGGATCCGCAAAAGCGCAGCGACATCATTGAGAAGCTAGAAGATCGCGGCATCGACTTCGACCAGTTGGCCGAATCGGCGAACCAACCTGATGCCGACCCACTCGATCTGATCTGTCACCTAGCGTTCAACGCACCGTTAAGGACACGCCGTGAACGTGCTCAGCGACTGCGAAGCGATCGCAGCGACTTCTTCGAGCAGTTCGGCCCTGAGGCACGCAGTATTCTCAACGAACTACTCGACAAGTACACAGAACATGGCACCGCTCAGTTCGTCATCCCAGACGTTCTGGAGGTTCCGCCAATCAGCGAACACGGCAACGTGATCGAGATCGCCAAGCGGTTTGGCGGCGTGGAAGAACTCCGCAAAGCAATCATCCAACTTCAAACGCTGCTGTACGCAGCCGCGTAGACGAGAACCAACTATGCAAAGTCTTATCCGTAAATTGCTGTCTCGCTGGTTCGGTAAATATTATGGTTGGCGAATAATCCATCGAGCGTCTGATAAATACTACAGAG